>NZ_JQLU01000005.1:2733850-3037612 GCF_000744375.1 Carnobacterium gallinarum DSM 4847
ACAATCTATTTATCCTGATTATGGACAACAATTTATGGGGGATACAATTGATCAAGAGCTAGATTACTTTGGTACGAAGGCATATCTGTATGTCGCACCTAATAAAGGCGAGGTGAAACTTAAATACGGACGTAATTTTCAACCCAGTGATGCAAATCGGGATGTGATTATTTTAAGTTATAATGTATTTGAAGGTCAAATTAGCATGGATAATCCAGAAGAGCTGATTAATCAAGCCGTTTCTATTGGGGGATACATGTATAAAGTGATTGGTATTACAGAGTCAGTGGATTATGAAAGTCTATCAACAACGGATATGATGGGTGGATTTGATTATATGTCGACTATGACCAGTTATGTATCAAAATCTTCATATAATGAATTAGCGAAATCAAAGGCTATTAGTGGAATTAAACTAAAACTTAGCGAAGGTGTAAATCGTGAAGAAGTCCTTGGACAAATTATTTCTGCGTTACAAGAACTACATCCAGATGTTAAGGGAGTCTTTAAAGAGGACGACACGAATCAACAGCAACAGCAGCAAGTAGAAACAATGATCGGCGGCTTAACAAGCTTTTTAATGGCGATTACAGCTATTTCATTACTAGTTGGTGGTATTGGTGTGATGAATATTATGTATGTATCTGTAACAGAACGTAAACGAGAAATCGGAATTCGCCGCGCAATAGGAGCGAAACCAAGAACCATTTTAATGCAATTTTTATTAGAAGCGGCCTTTATTACATTATTAGGCGGGCTAATTGGAATTGCTTTAGGATATGGTTTATCGTCAATTGTCGGTGGGTTTGTACAAATTAAACCAGTAATGACTCCGCAAATATTTATGATTTCGTCAATAGTTTCAATTTTGACGGGAATTGTCTTTGGGATTATTCCAGCAATTAATGCGGCTAGAATGGATCCGATTAAAGCAATTTATCGTTAAATTAAGTGCTAAAAAATAAAACCAGAGTTAAATTCATGAAATGTACGAATCTAAAAAGGTAGACTTAAAAAGCTAGCTTTCCGAGATTGCGACAGAAATAATGAATTTACTCTGGTTTTTCTTGCAATAAAAAAACCAGTAAGAACAAGGTTCTTGACTGGTAGCTTCATTAACGATTAATAAATAATGTATAAATAACTGTTAAAAAACCAGAACCAAGCATTGCAATCAACATAATCCATACAACAGCTTTAGTGATTTTTTCCATCTTAGTTGGTGCTTTCTTATATGTTACTTTATTTAAGTCTTTCCCTTTCATAGAGGGTTCCCTCACTTTCTATAATAAATTATCTCATCTTAGTGTACACTTAAATAGAGTCAGATTTCAAGAGTTCTTTAAAAAAAATTTTTCTTTTTTAAAATCCAAGCAGTTATAATACTAGCAATTGCCATAATTCCTAAGATTAACCAAAAGGCACCAGCTGTATCCATAAAAGGTAAATCAACATTCATCCCGTATATCCCACCTAAAATAGTGGGAATTGTCAAAACAATCGTGATGGAAGTTAAAATTTTCATAATATTATTTAAATTATTGGAAATAACTGAAGAAAAGACTAAGCTTACTTGATTGAGTACTTGCTGATATTCAGACGTCATTACATTTGCTTGATTATTTTCAACAATAACATCATGTAGAAATCCTCTAGTTAAGAGATCTTTGCTGAACCGATCAGTTTCTTTCATAATCTCAAAAACGGGTTTATTGCTTCCGATAGCAGTTGAAAAATAAATTAAACTTTTTTGTAAAGACATTAAAGCATATAATTGTTCATTTTTTGTAGATTTTGTTAATAAAAGCTCTAACCGACGCGTTTCAGCATTGATTTCATCTAAACAATACATATAAGAAGCAGAAATATGCCAAAGCATTCGTAAGACAAAGCGTTCTTGATGGGTAGTGTCGACAACATAATTAGGGTGGTTATCAATAATTTCAGTAATGAAATGTGGGATATATTTTGTTGCAGTAATAATGGTATGTTCGGTTAAAATAATTGAGATTGGAAAAGTTGTATATTCTTTGTAACCCAATTCACTTACACGAAGGAGAGGGTATTGTAAAACGATTAAAGAAGGAGCGTTAGAATCTTCTTCCTTCAACATTTCCTGTCTAGAAACTTCATTTAAATCTAAAACGCTTGTGATGTAATCTCTAGGGAACTTAAATTCTGCAATCAGCTGGTCAACTTCTTCCTCAGTAGGATCGCATACATTGATCCATCCACCAATGACTAATTTTGTATCGGAAATAAGTACACTTGCTTCATTTGTATGAAAGCTTTGAATCATGCTGAAAAACTCCTGTCTGAATTCTTTAATAACGACTATAAAAAATAGTCACAAAATAAGTTTAGTAGGTCAGTATCATTATACACTACTTAATTAAAGAAAAGCGAGTGGTTAGAGTTCGTTGCAACTTATGTTGAGATGGCATAAAATAGAGGAAAGAAATTACATTTTATTTTTAATATAGAAGATCTCTTTAAATTCATATATATACGTGAGATAAATAAAAAGCATAGGTAAAAATTATTTATAAATTAAATTTTTTTACGAGACGGCTTAGGTTAATTAAGTTATTATCAATAAAGAGGGTAAGAAGAATGAATGCAAAAGATAAAGCAAAAATGTTAGAAATTATAAAAAATAAACAATCTGGTGGTAGGTCAAAACAAATGGCTCCTCCGAAAAATGATCAAAAGAATATGCGCAAAGGCCCGAAGATTTATAATAAGTAGATACGCTTAAAGCACTGATTTGTTGGTGCTTTTTTGTTGTGTGTGAGTTCGCAAATCTTGGTATAGGTGAGTAATGAATTTCAAAAAATAAAGAACTAATGTAACTAATTTATATATTAATAGACATACAGTTATGTTAAAATTAATATTAAAATAATTTAATTACAGGTAAAGAAAGGAGAACAATGGAACAATTAAAAAGTGATTTAGGCGGTGCTAGCCAAAAAGCAACGGCTCTAAAAAATGCAACAAATACCCTAATTCAACCAGTTGTTATAACAGAGGATACACAAACAACGGTTACTGGAAATACAAATGGACAAGTAGCTATTAAATCGGCGCAAGACAAAGCAAAACAAATAGCCAACGCGGTTGTAAAAGCTTCAAGTAATATTCAAAGTATTGCCAAAGAATTTGAAGCACTGGATGAGCAGATAGGTCAAAATCCACCTAAACCATTAGGAGATTATGTAAATGGATAAGTGGGATGAGTTGCATAAAAAAGAACGTTTATTGATGGAGCGAGAAGATCAGTTAGTTCATGAAAAAAATCAAGTACAACGAATAAATGAAGCCTATGAGGAATATTTTAATGAAGGCCATCATTTTATGTCTGATTTACAAGATAGCTTTTATGAAAATGACGATAGCTTACAGTTTGAAGCTATCCGAGATGAATATACTTATGAATCCAACAAGGTACTAGCTGATTTAGAAGAGAGTACAGAGGAATTAAATAAACATAAACGAAAGATTCAAATGGAATTAGATGAAGTGGTCTATGATAAAAGGCGAGTATCTTTGGAAGAAAAAGAGGTGAAAAATGAGCATTGATATGTATGTTTCAGCTTCAAAAAATCAAGCAAAAAGTGTGAGTGATATGACAAAGCAACAGATAATGGGTTACGAAGAATTACAAAAAGCCATTGCTGATTTCACTCTAAATAGTCCTTTTTTAACAGGTAAAGCTTATGATACGTCTAAAGCTTTTTTTTCAACAGTGTTGTATCCTTTGGCTCAAGGTGGTATTTTATTATCAGAGGCTGTGGATAGAGCTGTTACTAAGTTTCCAGAAGATTATCAATCTCAAGTAGATAGTGGCAATTTAAAGCAATCGGATTTAGAAGAAAAGATTAGACAAGCGGAGGGGTTGATCGGGCAAGCCGAAGGAATACGCACTATGTTAGAATCTTCATTGACGCCAGATATTATCAAAACATCTCAGTTAGCAGCTAATTTAAGATTATTAGAATCCTATAGTGGAGTTAAACGAATTTTAGAAGAAAAATTAGATAAGTTAATGACGTTTAATCACAATTCACCCAAAATATTTGAGGAAATTCAAGCTTTAGAAGATGCAATTGATCAAGGATTAGCACAAACAACAACTGCTTTTAATCCAGATACTGGAACTTTTATGATTCCCAGTAAAGAAGCGTTAAGTTGGAGTAAAACAATCAACGAAAAATGGGCAGATTATGAAGCACGCCATACAGCTGAAGACAAGGTAGAGGTTAAAAAAACACAATTGCCAGGTGCAGAAATTGTGTATATGGTTTATAGAAATGGCGAATTAGACAAAGAGGCAACCAGTGAATTAGCTAAAGAAATAGCAAAAGCTGATTTGAAATCAATGAACGCTTTTTTAGCAGGTGCAGGTTATCAGGTACTTGAAAATAATGGTGTGAAAGCTCTCTTAGATTTTGTTTTTGGGGAAAGGGAACTAGAGGATTCTGTTAAACAACATAAAGGGTATAATGAAGGTGTATTTACTGGTAATTTGTTAAGTTTACTGCAATCGGGTGCCGAGTTTATTGGAGGCGGATTGTGGCTCTTAGGCGGTACAAGTGGTAGTTTAGCGTTAGCCCCAGCAACAGGAGGTTCAAGTGTTTCAGCAATACCAGCCATATCAGGTAGTACATTAGCGATATGGACTCACGCGGCAGCCATTGGCGGGATGAGTATTCAGAATATTATGAGTGGGAATGGCTATCATCTACCTAATGCTAAGATTGGTGCAAATGGAACACAAGTTAGTAGTAAGACTACGTGGAAAAACGGGAAGACCGAACGAGTAGATGTCGAAAATCCAGCCCCTGGTATTAGAGATGGGGATATTCACTATCATGATTCTAACAATACAAAATGGCGGTATGATATTAAAAATAATGAATTCATAAACCCAAAGACGGGAGAATTAGCTCCCCAAAAAATACAAAAATTATTGAAAAATAAAGATATTCTAAAAGGAATACAGAAAGCTCTGGAGGTTTTGGGTAAATGAAATTAAAAAGTAACGAACTATTAAAAAAAATTATTGAAGAATCTAGTAATGATCATAAACATAATATTCTGCTTGATTTAGAAAATGGAGAAAAATTATTTAATAAAAGTATTATTTCTATATTTGACACATATATACTAAAAGATTCTGATGAGCAAATTTCGATTGAAATAGCCAAAAATAATTTTGATAGATTGATAAAAATGAATGGAGATAAAACAGGATACGAAAGCTCTAATAATGAAATACGGATAATTGATTATGTCGAAAAAACTAATATGACAGCCTCAGAGCAATGGTTAATAGGGCTAGTAGTTATGAATAATTTAATTAATAAAATAAATTTTCCAGAAAAATTCATCTTTTATTTTTCGTATGATGATGAATTGTTAACAATAAGATTTCATAAGTTTAGAAAAGAAGAAGGGCTCTGGTTTAACGGAGATATAGAAAACTGTGAATTTCCTATTGGCTATTTTTATAACATAGATTGATGGATATGTAAATAATTACAACATACATCAAATTCAGTAAGTAACATGGATGAATTCTTTGAAAGTGAATTTGGTTCTGAATTAAAAGGAAAAATCTCAAAAAATGGAAAACGAGTAGATGGACAAAATGTTTATAAAGTAGATAATAAAACAGGTAATTTAAAGAAAAACGATTAAATTTATTTAGATGGGTTGCATAAAGACCACCTAGAGGTATTTGATAAAAATGGAAAACTTAGAACTGTTTTAAATTTAGATTGTAGCATAAATTTAGATAAATATTATAAAGCAATAGGAAGGGTGTTAAAATGAAAGGGGAATTGAAAGAACTATTTCATTTGTTTTCAAAAATAAATGATAAATATAATGAAAAATTGATAGATTCTAATAGACTTAATGATGTGAAAGAAAATGTAATTGAAAGCTTGGATACAGATTTTTTCTCATTGGGATAAAGCATGTTTATATTTAAGTGAAGTAGATGTTGATAAGGAGGGGGTTGAAGAAGAAGAAAATTTTAGACATGGTATAGCGTATTTAGGTATGTCATTATTAGATATATCCAATGATTTAGAACAAATGTATGATTTATTAGGTGAATTAAATAAAAACTTATTAAAAAAAGAAGATTCAAATTAAATAGGGATAGGATACCAAGTCATTGAAAAAAATGGTGTGAAAGCCCTTTTAAAAGCAGTTTTTTGAGAAAGAGAGCTAGATGAGATAATAGAAGATTTACAGGCATTAAAAAAATTATTAAAGAATTAGAAACAATGGATATGACTAAAAAATTAGATGAAATAAATTATCAATATGTATTTAGAGATAACCTTGCTAAATTAATTGATAAAATAGTTAAATGAGTTCTAGTCATATAGTTATAGTTGTAGGGGGACGCTTATTTAATTTGGCTGCTCCTTTTTTGAATAAAATTAGAAAGGTACATAATGTACAATGATAAAATGAGGTTTCAGAATATCATGTGTAAGAGAAATTATAATAGCCCATCCAATTCAATTTTCAATAAAGGATATAGAGAAAAATAAAGAATATCAAAAGTGTAATGGAAAGATTAGATATAAATTGACAGAAATAGTATAGTGACTATTTATAGTGCTAGTGAATCATTATGGATGAATTCTTTGAAGGTGAATTTGGTTCTGAACTCAAAGGAAATGTATCGAAAAATGGGAAACGTGTTGATGGACAACAGGTATATAAAGTTGATAATAAAAAATTGAAAGAACTAGGCTTGAAAAAAGGCGATCAATTATATTTGGATGGATTACACAAAGATCATTTGGAAGTATTTGATAGTAATGGAAGCTTCAAAGAAGTTTTAAACTTAGATGGTACTGTAAATAGAGATAAGACAATTAAAGCCGCAGGAAGGATAATAAAATGACAAAAATAAAATCAGAATTTTTAATACTTTTAAATTTTTTAGAAGTATTAAACAAGAAAGAGAATTCAGAATTAATTTTAGAAGAGAATATAAAAGATGTGCAAGAGTACTGGGAAGATTTTGATGAAGATATAGAAAAAGTAATTCATACTATCCACAAATTAACTATCGAAGGAGATAATAAGGAAAATTCATTAGACAGTTTGGTTCAATTACGAATTTTATTAGTAGATGTAGAAAGATATTTTTCTGATACTAGACAATTGATAGATGAGATGAATAGAAAATTGTTGGAGAATTTAGAACAAGAAGAAGTCTAGAATGAAAGTGGACAGATGTCAATAAAGTAGACACAAAAACAGATACAATTTAGGTAGAGCCAAAATAGATTTTTTCATTTTCATTTGGTGTCATCATATTGTTTGCTGAATGTGGGCGTTTTGAATTGTAAAAACCCTCTATATATTCAAAAGAAGATTGTTCCACTTCTTGGATTTTTTTAAATGTTCTACGATTAAGTTCTTCTTTTTTCATATATTTGAAAAAGGATTCGTTTACTGCATTATCCCAAGGATAGGCTGCTTTAGAAAATGAAGCTATTTTATTGAATTTTGATTGGAAACTTTAAAGATATACTGTTTTTCAACTCTCTGAAAGTCAGGCATAGTCAAATAACTTTAAAGGCTGAAAAACTCCTGTCTGAATTCTTTAATAACGACTATAAAAAATAGTCACAAAATAAGTTTAGTAGGTCAGTATCATTATACACTACTTAATTAAAGAAAAGCGAGTGGTTAGAGTTCGTTGCATCTTATGTTGAGATGGCATAAAATAGAGGAGAGAAAAATAACTTTAAAGAAAGAAGTTGAGATTAAATGAATGTTAATGAAGAGCGTTTGGTTGCTCGTTTTTTGGAAGTAGTTCAAATTGATTCCGAAACTAAAAATGAAGCGAATATTCAAGCTTATTTGAAGAAAGAATTTGCCGCGTTAGGTCTTCAAGTGAATGAGGATAATACAATGGGTGAAACAGGTTTTGGTGCTAATAATTTAATCTGTACACTAACAGGTGATCCTGAAAGTGAGCCGTTTTTCTTCTCTTGTCATATGGATACAGTCACACCAGGTGAAAATATTAAACCAGTGATTAAAGAGGGCGCTATTTATTCTGATGGTACTACTATCCTAGGGGCAGATGATAAAGCTGGAATTGCAATTATGTTTGAAGTAATCCAAATTCTTAAGGAATTGGATACACCCCATGGAACGATTGAGTTTATTATTTCAGTAGGTGAAGAAAGTGGTTTAGTTGGTGCGAATGCGTTTGATGTGAAACAACTGTCTGCTGGATTTGGTTTTGTATTGGATACTGGTGGTCCTGTTGGAAGCATTACAGTTGGAAGTCCAACTCAGTATCGAATCGAAGCGATAGTAAACGGAGTCACAGCACATGCAGGCGTTGCACCAGAAAAAGGTGTCTCAGCAGCTCAAATAGCAGCAAATGCGATTCATCATATGAAATTAGGTCGTATTGATAGTGAAACAACAGCGAATATTGGATTTATTAGTGGTGGAACAGCAACAAATATTGTGATGGACCGATTAGAGATTATTGCCGAAGCGCGTTCAATTAATGCCGAAGCTTGTGAAAATCAAGTTCAACACATGGTAGATACTTTTGAAAAAGCCGCTAAAGAATTAGGTGGAACAGCTACGGTTATTACTGAGAAAAAATATAGTGGCTACCGTTTTGATTCAACAACTCCAATTGTTCAATTAGCTGCCAAAGCGATTCAAGAACTTGGTTTAGAACCGAATTATCAGATTAGTGGCGGCGGTAGTGATGCCAATGTATTTAATGGAAAAGGCAAGCCTACAACTAATTTAGCAATTGGTTATGAAAAAATTCACACAGTCAATGAATTTTTACCAATTTCAGAGTTTCTAAAAGCAGCAGAGATGGCCTATCAAATCGTAAATATAATTTATGCAAATTAATTTTGGTAAAAAAGAATTCTATTCTTTTCATTTGCCGAAATATTTGGTACGATTAGAGGAGCATGAAAGTATTGCGAAATTCGCAAAGGATTTGAAGGGAGAGAATATTGAATGAGTAAACAAGAGATTGGCGTTATCGGCATGGCCGTAATGGGGAAAAATTTAGCACTAAACATTGAGAGCCGAGGCTATACAGTTTCAATATTTAACCGTACGGGTTCAAAAACTGAGGAAGTTATTGCAGAGCATCCTGATAAAAAATTAGTTCCAACTTATACAATTGAAGATTTTGTTGCATCTTTGGAAAAACCACGTCGTATTTTAATCATGGTAAAAGCAGGTGCTCCAACAGATATGACGATTCAAACATTATTGCCTCATTTAGATAAAGGGGATATTTTAATTGATGGTGGGAATACATTCTTTAAAGATACGATTCGCCGCAGTCAAGAATTAGACCAATCAGGTATTAATTTCATTGGTACAGGTGTTTCTGGTGGTGAAGAGGGTGCCTTGAAAGGTCCTGCAATCATGCCTGGTGGACAAAAAGAAGCTTATGAATTAGTTGCTCCAATTTTAGAAAAAATTGCTGCAGTTGCTAAAGAAGATGGCGAACCGTGTATTACGTACATTGGTGAAAATGGAGCGGGTCACTATGTGAAGATGGTGCATAATGGGATTGAATATGGCGATATGCAATTAATTGCTGAATCTTATGCATTACTTCGTGAAGTTGTAGGGCTTTCTGTTGAGGAAGCAGCTGAAGTTTTTGCTGAGTGGAATTTAGGTGAATTAGATAGCTATTTAATGGAAATTACTTCTGATATTCTAACACGTAAAGATCCTGAAACTGGGAAACCAATTGTTGATGTGATTTTAGATCGTGCGGGTAATAAAGGAACAGGTAAGTGGACTTCTCAAAGCGCATTAGACTTAGGTGTGCCACTTCCATTAATTACAGAGTCTGTTTTTGCTCGTTATATTTCAGCAATGAAAGATGAACGTGTAGCAGCTAGTAAGGTTTTACCAAAACCAGCTAGCTTTAAATTAGATCAAGATAAAAAAGAATTTATTGAAAAAATTCGTCAGGCTTTATATTTTAGTAAAATCATGAGCTATGCTCAAGGATTTGCTCAAATGCGTATTGCTAGTGAAGAATATAGCTGGAATTTACAATACGGCGAGATTGCTAAAATCTTCCGTGCAGGTTGTATTATCCGGGCACGTTTCTTACAAAAAATTACAGATGCTTATGTTCGTGAACCAGAATTGAAAAATCTATTATTAGATGAGTACTTCATTGATATTACCAAAAATTATCAAGATGCTGTTCGTGATGTTGTTGGTATTGCCGTTAAATCAGGTGTACCAATTCCGACATTCTCATCTGCAATTGCGTATTATGATTCTTATCGTTCAGAAACATTGCCAGCGAACCTAATCCAAGCGCAACGCGATTACTTTGGTGCTCACACTTATGAACGTACAGATAAAGAAGGTATTTTCCACTATGACTGGTACGGTCAAGAAAATAAATAAATTTTAAACGAAGCATAAGAAAGTAGCCCTCCTAGTGGTTGCTTTCTTATTTTTATAATGATGAATTCAGTTTGCAATTTATTTGATAAGAAGATTAGTTAAAGTATGGTAGGGGTCATTTATTCATTAAGTGACTTTGTTTAGTAAATAAGAGTGAGGACTAGACTGAATTTAAAAGAACGAAAAATCGCTTTTTAAGGCGATTTTTCGTTCTTTTGTTGTTGTGTTCCTTTTTCATTTCTCACAATCTCTAGTACAGAAAGTAGCTTAATAATCGGTATTAGCCCAGCATTGCTAATTGATTGAGCAATTTTTTGATTCATCTGTTCCTGTTGAATTGTTGTTTTTTTATCTTTACTTTCTTGTGTATGCTCTTGAATTGTAGCTAAGTATTTTTTTCGCTGTAATTCACTTTGTTTTGCAGATTGCTCTTTTGAATGAGTATCTTTCATGGGAGAAAGCGTATTGTTTTTTTCTTTTTTTCTAATTGTAAGAATAAGCACAACAATTGATAGCCCACATAAAATAATCGTGAATAGGATTGAATTCATAAAAATTTCCCTTCTACTTAATTAAGAATGAGTTTATTTCTATAAATAGTATAACACGTATTAGTTAATAAAAAAATTCTAATTCATTTATCAGCTTTTTCAAAAAATAGCCAAAAAATGGAGAGAGAATTAGACTAGCTTATTTAGTCAAGAATGTATACTATATAAAAGAACTTTATTATCTAATTTTGAGGTTAGTTGTTTTTTTATTTTTATGCTTAAATTAAATTCATGCATGGTTTAATTTAAATGAAATCATCAATTATAGGTAAATAACGTTTCTTTTTTATTGGTTTATGGTAAAATGAAATTGATATTTCAATGAGAAAATCATTGTAGTCGAGTGATAAACGTGTTATTGTACTAAAGGCGTACATTTTAGAGTAAAAACACTGAATGTAAAGGAAAAGGTGATTTGAATGAATAGAATTTTAATTATTGAAGATGAGAAAAATTTGGCACGTTTTGTAGAATTAGAGCTAAAGCATGAAGGCTATGAGACAGAAGTCCAAAACAATGGTAGAAAAGGTTTAGAAACAGCACTTGAATCGGATTGGGATGCTATTTTACTAGATTTAATGTTACCAGAATTAAATGGAATTGAAGTTTGCCGTCGTATCCGTCAAACAAAAAATACACCAATTATCATGATGACAGCCCGTGATTCAGTTATTGACCGTGTTTCTGGATTGGATCATGGAGCAGATGATTATATTGTGAAACCATTCGCTATTGAAGAATTACTAGCACGTTTACGCGCATTATTACGTCGTATTGATATTGAGGGTGAACAAAATATTACGAAACAAACAACCGTAACGTATCGTGATTTAACGATTGAAAAAGAAAATCGTGTTGTTCGTCGTGGTGATAAAGTGATTGAATTAACAAAACGTGAGTATGAACTGTTATTAGCATTGATGGAGAATATTAACGTTGTTTTAGCACGTGATGTTTTATTAAATAAAGTTTGGGGTTATGAAACTGAAGTTGAAACGAATGTTGTTGACGTGTATATTCGTTATTTACGTAATAAAATTGATGTTCCAGAAGAAGAAAGTTACATTCAAACTGTTCGTGGAACGGGTTATGTGATGCGTTCGTGATGAAACCAGCCATTGAAGACAAAAAAAGAAAGTTATGGAACTTTCCGATGTCATTAAAATGGAAGTGGACATTTGGTGCAAGTATGGCCATCTTTTTCACGTATACTTTCTTTTCGGTTGCAATTTATCTTGGCTTTAATCAGATGATGATTAGTCAAGAAAATAGCAATGTTAATGATATTATGTCTGGAGTAGCTAGTAAATTACAAGTAAGTGGTAGTAATTTAACCAAGGAAGTTGTTAAGGAATCTTTAACGCCTAAATATTATGAGATTGATGTTGATGCAGATAGCCGGTTTTTAATGACAGATACTACAGATGCAACAGCAGATGCTCTTTTTTCAAAAATTAATGAAGTCGGTGTGATTGTTGCAGTTTTTGATCCAGAGGGTAAAAAAATTTATGAATCTAGGCCTAGTCATACTAACCTCGATAAACATGCAACTCCTTTGATTGAGGAGCTGTTTATAGATGGAAAAAGAGGAGTCATTGGAACGACACCTGTGATGTCAGCTAAGAATCAAAGTATTGTTGGATATGTTCAAGTGATCAATGAATTGGATCGTTATCATGGTATGATTAATACAGTGTTGCTTACAATGCTCTTGATGGGGGTTCTGGCTCTTGTTGTGAGTGGCGTATTAGGCTACTTATTGGCAGTAAACTTTCTTAGACCAATCAAACAAATGACTCAAACTATGAATGATGTTCGTAAAGACTCTCAATCTGCTTCCCGAATGATTGTTCCAGCAGGAAATGATGAGCTAAGTCATTTAACGGAATTGTTTAATGATATGTTAGATAAAATGCAGAAATACATTGAACAACAGAAACAATTTGTTGAAGATGTTTCTCATGAATTAAGAACGCCAGTAGCCATTATGGAAGGGCATCTTAAGCTATTAGATCGTTGGGGGAAAGAAGATCCTGAGATTTTGGATGAGTCGTTACTTGCCTCTTTACAAGAAATTGAGCGAATGAAAAGTTTAGTACAAGAAATGTTGGATTTATCTCGTGCGGAGCAAGTGGAGATTCACTATAAGCATGAAATAACCGATGTCAAAAATATTATCCACCAAGTATTTAATAATTTTTCAATGATTCATCCGGACTTTACCTTTAACTTAGATGATGATTTAACTGGGAATGTAAAAGTTCAGATTTATCGCAATCATTTTGAGCAAATTTTAATTATTTTGCTAGATAATGCGGTGAAGTATTCAACGGAACGGAAGGAAATTCATATTTCTGTTGCAGAGGATATATATGATATTCAAATTGCTATTCAAGATTTTGGAGAAGGTATTGCTCCAGAAGATATCCAAAAGATATTTAATCGTTTTTATCGAATTGATAAAGCTCGTAGTCGTGAAAAAGGTGGAAATGGTCTAGGATTAGCAATTGCTAAAGAGTTACTTGATGGCTATCAAGGCGAAATTACCGTTGAAAGCGTCTTAAACGGTGGAACTATTTTTAGAATTAGATTGCCAATTTATCATGAAGACAAATAAAAAGCATTGAAAACCATTTGGTTTTCAATGCTTTTGTTTTATTTACGCTGTTGTTTGCCTTCATTACGTTTTTTCTTATTATTTGGTGTGTTCTTTTTAGAAGTAGGACTAACAACTTCTGCTTGTTTAATTGGTTTAGAAACGGATACATTGCCTGGTTGAACAGGACGATTTTTTAATTCTTCGGCAATTGCTGCTTTGATTTTAGGTTTATGGTATAAGTTTGTAATTAATGTTTGGAAGCAGGCAAAGACTCCACCGACTAACCAATATAAACCTAATCCAGCAGGAGATGACCATGTGAAGACTAAAATCATGACTGGATTCATAAAGAGCATTGTACGCATTTGTTTTTTCTGTTCAGGTGAAAGACCAATCATTGAGATGAAGGCTTGAGCAACATACACTAATCCGGCTGCGATAGCTAAGTATGCGTTGCGGTCACCTAAGTTTATTCCTAGGAAATAACTATCAGCAATTTGTGGTGATAAACGAATTGCCTGATACATTGCTGTAAAGACAGGCATTTGAATTAAGATTGGTAAACAACCGATCCCACCAGTCATGCTTACGTTATTTCGTTTATAGACATCCATCATTTCTTGTTGAGCAGCTGCTTTTTCTTCAGGATTTGTTGCAGCTTTTTGTTTTTGTTGAACAACATCTAATTCTGGCTTAATAAAAGCCATCTTTTCTTGTTGAACCATTGATTTTTTTGACTGACTTAAGTTTAATGGCAGAATGATGACACGCACGATTAAGGTAATAAAGATAATCGCTAAGCCATAGTTTCCACCGAATAAATCAGCTAACCAAATGATCGCATTTCCAGTAGGAACAACTAGATATTCATAGATAAATCCTGTTGGATTCCCTTTAGAATCGGTTTTCATACACCCAGAAAGAAAAAGAACTAAGCTTAGAACACCACTAGTCAAGAAAAGTTTTTTTAATTTATTCATAGTTCACAACCTTTATTTATTTTAGTAGGTAACATTCCTAACTATACTGTAATTGTGAGAAAATTTCAATTGGTTACTGAAAATTTGTTACGAATTTCAATAGTTGAATCTTCTTCGATGCTGAGTTGGTCAACTCGTCCACTTGGGGTAGGTGAATTCCGGATTTTTTTAATAAACTCATCTATTTGTTCCAATGTTCCATTTGCCTCTATATAAACAGAACCATCATCTTGATTGTAGACTATGCCTCCGACACCAATTTGATCCGCTACCATTTTAGTCATATATCGAAAACCAACACCTTGAACTCGGCCAATAACAAGCATTTTTACTTGTTTCATATCTCCTTCCTCCTATCTTATTTTTATTTCTATTTTACCGATGATTCGTGGCTTCGTCAATTGTCTGAACTCAATCCAGAGGTAAGCAGAATAAAGATAGCTATGTTATACTAAACTAGGATGGAGGCGAGTCAAATGTATCAAGTGATTGCATTATATGGGGAATACGAACCTTGGTGGTTTTTTGAAGATTGGAAAGAAGAAATCATTTCTTTTGAAGAATTTGATTCATTTCCAGCAGCACTTCAAAATTATCAAGAAAAATACAACCAACTTCAATTAAAATTTGTCAACCATGTTACAAAAAAACACTATTTAACGGCTTTTTGGAATGAAGAAGAAAAGCGTTATTGCGAAGATTGTGAAGATGATTTACAATTATTTCATAGTGTGATGCTTTTAAAAGAGGAACAACCGATTGAAGCGATTCATCAGGTAAGTTCAATTTAGAGAGGAAAATAAATGAAAACTTTAGTTATTGCTGAAAAACCTAGTGTAGGAAAAGAGATTGCTCGTGTTTTAGGAGCGAATCAAAAAAGTAAGAATTATATTGAAGGAAAAGATTACATTGTCACTTGGGCTTTAGGTCATTTGTTAGGATTAAAAATGCCTGAGGATTATAAAAAAGAGTGGGCAACATGGGATATGGAAAGTTTGCCTTTAATTCCACCCAAAATGGCTACCAAACCTTTAAAAAATACTGGGCATCAATTAAAAGCGATTAAGCAATTAGCAAATCGTAAAGATGTTGGAAGTGCTGTAATTGCAACCGATGCCGGACGTGAAGGGGAATTAGTTGCTCGTTGGATTTTAGAGTATGTTCATTTTAATAAGCCTGTTAAGCGTCTTTGGATTTCATCACAAACAGATAAAGCGATTAAAGATGGTTTTAAATCACTGAAACCGAGTAAAGCTTATGATTATTTATATGATTCAGCAATTGCTCGATCTGAGGCGGATTGGCTTGTTGGTTTAAATGTAACACGGGCGTTAACTGTGAAATATCAAGATAGTTTATCTGCTGGTCGTGTTCAAACACCGACATTAGCGATGGTACGGAAACAGGAAGAAAAAATCGAAAAGTTTGTGCCAGAAACCTTTTTCACAGTGGGGGTAACCACTAATGGTGAAAAAGCACAATTAGTCGATGGAGCTAAAACTAAATTTAGTGATCGTAAAGATGCGGAAGAGTTGGCCAATCGTTTAAAGACTAAGGCAGTTACGGTTACAGAAGTGAAAGAAAAACAACAAGTAGAATCAGCACCTCTACCTTTTGATTTAACAGAATTGCAAAGAGAAGCGAATAAACGTTATCAATTTTCTGCGAAAAAAACTTTGGGACTAATGCAAACCTTATATGAACGTCATAAAGTTTTGTCTTATCCACGAACCGATTCCAAACATTTAACAACGGATATGGCGGCAACAATGAAAGATCGTTTACATGCCATTCAAGGCTTTGATCCAGAACGAGTAAAACGGGCATTAAAAAATGGTGGAAAAACAACCAATCAGGGAGTATATAATAATAGCAAGGTTACGGACCATCATGGAATTATTCCAACAGAAGAACGACCTCGCCCGGAAAAAATGGACAACGATGAATTGCGTATTTATCGATTAGTTGTGGAACGCTTTTTAGGTTTATTTTTACCAGCCTACAAATCAGCAAAATACAGCTATACATTAAATGTTGATGGTGTTAATTTTAGATTGCAACAAGAAAAAATTCTAGAGATTGGCTGGAAACAAGAAGCCGTTGCTAAAAGTCAAACGAGTTATCAAAAAGGCGAAGTTTTAGCAAAGCCAAGTTTTACAGTGGATAAACATTTGACAGAGGCTCCAGGTCGTTTAACAGAGGCTTCATTGTTGCAACAGATGGAAAAAACGGGTTTAGGAACACCGGCAACACGAGCTGAGATTATTGAAAAATTAATCAGTAGTGATTTAATGGAACGAAATCAAAATAAATTAAGTGTTTCGCCAAAAGGACGTCAATTATTAACATTGGTGAATCCAGCGTTAGTGACACCCGATTTAACAGCGAAATGGGAAAAATCTTTAGAAGAAATTGCCAACGGAAAACTAAAAAAAGAACTTTTCTTAAAGCAGATTCAAAGTGAAACCATTCGTTTAGTAAAAGAAATTAAAACAAGTAATCGTAACTATACGGATCATTCTTTGACGAATAAAACTTGTCCAGAATGTGGTGAAAAGTTAAAAGAAAAAAATGGTCGAGATGGAAAAGTTTTAATCTGTAGCAGTGCAACTTGTTCTTATCGTCGTCGCAAAGATCCAAAAGTATCTATGCATCGTTGTCCTCAATGCCATAAAAAAATGGAGATTCATGAAGGCAAGAATGGGGCGTATTTCAAATGTAAATATTGCAATATTGCTGAAAAAGTTGGCGATAAAAAGAATAAAAAAATGTCTAAACATGAAGAGAAAAAAATGTTGAAAAAATATAGTCAACCAACAGAAGAAGTTGAAAGTCCATTAGCACTCGCCTTAAAAGCAGCAATGGAAGGATCAAAAGAATAAAAAGTAAAGTAGGACATAGGTCCTGAAATAGTAGAAATCCCAAAAAATCGATTTTTATAAATGTTGATTTCTTGGGATTTTTTATTTGACGGAATGTCCTATAAAATTATGGTTTCCCCAATTACTTTGTGAAACTATATAGGTACAGGAGCTAGTTGCATTAATCAATATCTCAATTCTAAAGAAAATATTAATTTTTTTTTAAAATTATGATAGACAAATTTAAGTGAGTAAGTTAGTCTTAGAATAGATTAAAAAATGGAGGTTCTCATGAATAGTAAGGAAATAAAAAAAGTAGCAAAAAAGTATTTAAGTGGCAATTGGGGGACAGCAATAGGTAGCTTGTTTATTATGTTCTTTGTAGCATGGGCAGTGAACATGTTTATGTCTCTAGCATCAGGAATGAGTACAATGTTACAAGCGTTTTCTAGTGTAGCTGTATATGGTAATGATGGTAGTGCAGATCAAATGATTAATTTTCTGCCAATGCTTTTTGGAAATATAGTCCTTTTTGTAATATATATAGTGGTTGTTACTTTTGTTCAGCAATTATTAGCAGTTGGCTACAAATGGGGCTTACTAGATTTAATTGATGGAAAAGCATACTCAGTTGGCTCATTGTTTCAAGTATTTAATCGAACAATGTTTAAAACAATGGGTTTAATGATTATGATTAGTATTTTTACTGGATTATGGAGTTTGTTATTTATCATACCAGGGCTTGTTAAAGGGTATAGTTATAGTCAAGCTTATAATATTTTAAAAGATAATCCAGAGATTGGTATTCTAGATGCTATTACTGCTAGTCGTAGATTAATGGATGGCAAAAAAGGAAATTTATTTGTCTTACAATTAACATTTGTGTTATGGTACTTAATTCCTGTAATACTCGGTTTCATTTTAACGATTGTTGTAGTGGGAGCAATGTCTTCTGTATCGAGTGATAATCCACTTGGGTATTTTGGATTATTACTTTTAGGGTATATGGCTGTAGGTGTATCTATATTTGGACTTAGTTTATATCTTACTCCTTATCAACAAACGTCAGAGCAAGTATTTTATCGTCGTTTAACAGATTCAATGTAATCGGAAATTCGTTTGAAAAGTTCTTTTATTGCGTATGCGATAGAAGGGCTTTTTTTATGGGAAAGATGGTAAATGTAAAGGTTTATAAAAAAAGGGGACAAACGTTCTCTTTTTTGTGTATAATAGGAAATGATAACTAGGAAGGGAGCAAAATAGTGCCTAAAAAAAAGAAAAAGACAAACAAAAAACAAAAGGGACGGAATTTTTCTATTGAAGTAATTGGACTTATTTTTATTTGCTCAGCTTTGCTAGCAGGAATTAGACTTGGATTTGTAGGTCGTTTAATTGCGAACTTATTTCGTTTTTTTGTAGGAAATACTTATTTAATCAGCGTGCTTATTTTTGGAGTATACGGTGGATATTTATTGATCCGCGGCAAGGAGCCTATCTATAGAAGTAAACGAATCTTTGGCTTTAGTGTGATGTATCTGAGTTTATTGATTCTGTTACATGCCATTTTATTTGGTCCAATTATGGACGGCAATACATCGGTAAATGTTTTTTCAGCAACAATTCGTTATTTTATGACAGATATTCAATCGGATAAAATTGCACAATCATTAGGAGGTGGAATGATTGGGGCGCTTTTTTATAGTTTAAGCTATTTTTTATTTGATCAATGGGGAACGTATTTTATTAGTGGTATGGTATTTATTGCGGGTGTTTACCTGTTCTTTAATCTATCATTTAAAAAAACATTAACGATTTTTCGAGATTATTTGAAGAAGATTCAAGTCTTTTTGCAAAATACATGGAAAACAGTTAGTGAGAAACAAGCAGTAAAAAAATCAGAGTCTGAGAAGACTAAATCAAAAACAGTAGTTAAAGAAAAAAATAAAGTAGCTCCTCTTTCAGCTGGTAAAGTACTTGCCGAGGAAATAAAAGAACCAGAAAAAGGTGAGACCCAACAGCTGAATTTGGAAATTGATAGTTATCAAAGTCAAATTCAAAAACCAGCAGCACCTATAGCGGCTAAACCTAAAAAAACAGAGGCATCCATTGATGAAGAAAATGGAAGTGATTTGGAATTTCAAATTCAATCGGAACTTGAAAATCGTGATTACCAATTGCCACCAACGACGCTGCTAAATGAAATTGAAGCATTAGATCAAACAAATGAATATGCATTAATTAAGAAAAATGTGGCTAAATTAGAAGACACCTTTGCTAGTTTTGGTGTCGAAGCAAAAGTAACAAAGGCTAATTTAGGTCCAGCAGTAACAAAATATGAAGTTCAACCAGCAGTTGGAGTTAAAGTGAGTAAAATTGTTAGTCTAAGCGATGATATTGCGTTAGCTTTAGCTGCCAAAGATATCCGCATGGAAGCCCCTATTCCAGGTAAACCATTTATTGGAATTGAAGTACCCAATAGTGAAGTGAGTACTGTTGCGTTTCGCGATGTGATTGAAGGACAAGTTGCTCATCCAGAAAAACTATTAGAAGTCCCTTTAGGTAGGGATATTACCGGTGCTGTCGCTGTCGCTGATTTAAGTAAAATGCCTCATTTATTAGTAGCTGGTTCAACCGGAAGTGGGAAGTCAGTTTGTATCAACGGGATTATTACGAGTATCCTGATGCGTGCCAAACCCAATGAAGTCAAATTAATGATGATTGATCCCAAAATGGTGGAATTGAATGTTTATAATGGGATTCCTCATTTGTTAACTCCTGTAGTAACCAATCCTAAGAAGGCGGCTCAAGCTTTACAAAAAGTCGTGATGGAGATGGAGCAGCGATATGAAAAATTTGCAGCTACCGGAATGCGGAATATTACTGGATATAACGCAATGGTGATTGAGCATAATTTAGAAACAGGTGAAAATAATCCAACCTTACCATACATTGTCGTTCTAGTTGATGAATTGGCTGATTTAATGATGGTGGCGAGTAACGAAGTTGAAGAGTCTATTACCCGATTGGCTCAAATGGCTCGTGCGGCGGGGATTCATATGATTTTAGCTACTCAACGACCAAGTGTAGATGTCATTACTGGGATAATCAAAGCCAATGTCCCTTCACGTATTGCATTTGCTGTATCTAGCAGTATCGATTCACGGACGATTATTGATGGTAGTGGTGCAGAAAAACTATTAGGACGAGGCGATATGCTCTTTTTACCAATGGGTGAAAATAAACCTGTTCGTGTCCAAGGAGCTTTTATTTCTGATGAAGAAGTAGAACGTGTTGTACATTTTGTGACAGAACAGCAAGGAGCAAATTATCAAGAAGAGATGATGCCTTCTGAAATTGTTGAGCCAATTGCAGGTGAAGTTCAAGATGAGTTGTATGATGAAGCTGTAGCTATGGTATTAGAGATGCAAACAGCTAGCATTTCATTACTACAACGACGCTTTAGAATTGGTTACAATCGTGCTGCACGTTTAGTCGATGAAATGGAGATGCGAGGAATTGTTGGACCATCAGAAGGTAGCAAACCACGTAAAGTAAATATTACAGAGTTACCTAATCACGATCAGATAGAACCAAATCAAGAATAAAATTAGGATAGTTAATCGACTGAAATTAGTTTTTTAGTGATTAACTATTCTATTTTTATATTAACATCTAGTTATTTAATTATAGGAGATACGAATGATAAATCAAGTTTGTTCGTTAATTAAAAATGAAAATACTATTAAAAACTGAACGTTTTTTAAGAAAAACGGTTACATTAATCGCTTTAGTATTTATTTTCATGGGAAAAGGTGGTAGAATACAAATGAGTAATAAATTGTTATTTATAACAGTTGGTTATCATACAAAAATGTTGGAGGGGTTCTAAATTGAAAAAACGTAATCTTATGGGTCTGCTTGCACTAGGTTTAGGTGTTAGTTTGACATTGGCTGCTTGTGGTGGCAATGGGAATAAAGATTCAGGTAAAGGTGACAAAGCAGTTCATACAGCTGCAATGGTTACCGATGTTGGTGGGGTAGATGATAAATCATTTAACCAATCTGCATGGGAAGGTCTTCAAGAGTGGGGTAATAAAAACGATCTTAAAAAAGGAAAAGATGGTTACAATTACTTCCAATCAAATTCTGACTCAGATTTCGTAACAAATTTAAACAGTGCCGTTAAAGCAAACTACAATACCGTTTTTGGAATTGGTTATAAAATTGCACCAGCATTAAAAGACGTAGCAAAACAAAATCCTAAAACAAACTTTGCAATTATTGACTCAGTTGTTGAAGGCGACAATGTTGTTTCAATCGTCTTTAAAGATAATGAAGCAGCTTTCTTAGCAGGAGTTGCAGCAGCAAAAACAACTGAGAGTAAAAAACTTGGTTTTATTGGTGGACAAGAAAGTGATGTAATTAGTCGTTTTGAAGCAGGGTTTATCGAGGGCGTTAAAGCTGTTGATCCTTCAATCGAAGTAAAATCTGAATACGCAGGTTCATTTGGTGATCCAGCTAAAGGAAAACAGTTAGCTGCCGCAATGTACAACAGTGGCATCGATATTATCTATCAAGCAGCTGGTGATACTGGTAATGGTGTATTCTCAGAAGCGAAAGATGTTATGAAAGCTGATAGTTCTAAAAAAGTTTGGGTTATCGGCGTTGACCGCGACCAAGATGCAGAAGGTAAATACGATGGCGGCAACTTAACTTTAACGTCAACACTAAAAGGTGTAGCGGCAACAGTTATTGATATTTCTGACCGTGCTAAAGATAATAAATTCCCAGGTGGGGAAACATTAACTTACGGATTGAAAGAAGATGGCGTTGGCCTAACAGATGGTAACTTATCAAAAGAAGCTTTAACAGCAGTTGCTGATTACAAAGCTCAAATTATTGATGGAAAAGTTACAGTTTCAGAAAAAGTTAAGTAAATTAAATTGATTAAAAGACCGGAGTTTTTAATTCCGGTCTTTTTTACAATAATAGAATCAGTCCTTATTAGAGAAATCCTTACATTTGAAATTTTTCTTTAGCTATCATAGAAAACAGAATGTTAATGATAAAATCAAGCTTTTTGCCTATTTTTGATTAAAAAAATTTAGCTAGCCCTTTCATTTTAAATAAAGTATAATGTACAAGGAAAAACAGCAATTATAAGAAGGAGTGAGCCAACGTGACAGGGACAGATTATGTAATTGAAATGTCTGGAATTACCAAACAATTTGGTGAGTTCAAGGCCAATGATAACATTAATCTCCAATTGAAAAAGGGTGAAATTCATGCTCTTTTGGGTGAGAATGGTGCGGGTAAATCCACATTAATGAATATTCTTTCTGGACTTTTAGAACCAACTTCAGGTGACATTAAGATTAATGGTAAAAAAGTAACAATTTCCTCTCCAAGTATGGCAAATAAACTAGGAATTGGAATGGTTCATCAACATTTTATGCTTGTTAAGAAATTTACAGTTACTGAAAATATTATTTTAGGTAGCGAACCAAGTAAATTTGGTTTTATCAACAAGCTTGCTGCGAAAAAAATTATCAAGGATTTATCTAGTAAGTATGGTTTAGAAGTAGATGCCAATGCAGTTGTCGAAGATATATCAGTAGGTATGGAGCAACGTGCTGAGATTATTAAAACGTTGTACCGGGGCGCAGATATTTTAATATTTGATGAACCGACAGCTGTTTTAACTCCTCAAGAAATTGATGAATTGATTATTATTATGCACGAGTTAGTTAAAGAAGGAAAATCAATTATTTTAATTACGCATAAATTAGATGAGATTAAACAAGTTGCAGATCGCTGTACGGTTATTCGACGTGGTCAAAGTATTGAGACTGTTAATGTTAAAGAAACATCGCAACAAGAGTTAGCGGATATGATGGTTGGACGTTCGGTTTCGTTTAAGACACAAAAAAGTATTGCGGAACCTAAAGAAGTTGTTTTAGCAATAGAAAATCTAATTGTTAAAGAAACTCGCGGTTTAGAAGCAGTTAAGAGCCTTAGTGTCGAAGTTCATGCAGGGGAAGTTTTAGGAATTGCGGGAATTGATGGCAACGGTCAAAGCGAACTGATTCAAGCTATTTCTGGATTATCAAAAGTTGAAAAGGGGAAAATTACGTTAAACGGTCGTGAAATTCAAAATCTTTCTCCCAGAAAAATTACTGAAACAGGCTTAGGTCATATTCCAGAAGATCGTCATAAGTATGGTTTAGTCTTGCCAATGAGTGTTGAAGAGAATATTGCATTGCAAACCTATTATCAAAAACCTCTTAGTAATCATGGGTTTATCGATAAAAAAGCAGTCAATCAGTATGCTAAAAAATTAATGAGTGAGTTTGATGTTCGTGCTCATAATGAACGTGTTCCTGCAAGTGCCTTATCTGGTGGGAATCAACAAAAAGCAATTATTGCTCGTGAATTAGACCGCAACCCATCCTTACTAATTGCAGCACAACCCACTCGTGGTTTGGATGTTGGAGCCATTGAGTATATTCATAAGCGTTTAATCGAGCAACGCGACAATGATAAAGCTGTCTTATTAATGAGTTTTGAATTAGATGAAATCTTAAATGTTTCTGATCGAATTGCTGTTATGTTTGAAGGAAGAATTGTTGCAATAGTAGATCCAAAGGAGACTTCAAGGGAAGAATTAGGTCTGTTAATGGCGGGTGTTTCACTTGAAAAAGCTCGTGCTAAGACAACGACAGAAATAGTTGGAGAGGAGAATCACTTTGACGCATAAAAATGAACGTCTTATTAATCTTTTAGTTCCTGTTTTATCAGTGGTTTTAGGCTTACTATTAGGCGCTATCGTTATGTTAGCCTTTGGTTATGATCCGGTATTAGGTTATGCCTCTTTAATTGATGGTGCCGTTGGTGGTCCATTTTATATTGGTGAAACCTTACGCCAAGCCACACCATTAATTCTAACTGCATTGGGATTTGCGGTAGCCAATACAGCTGGTTTTTTCAATATTGGTGTTGCTGGTCAAGCTTTGTTTGGTTGGGTTGGTTCAATTTCAGTAGCATTAATGATGCCTGATTTGCCAAAATTATTGTTGGTTCCTCTTTGTTTATTAGTTGGAGCATTGTGTGGAGCAATTTGGGCTGGTATTGCTGGATTTTTACGAGCATATTTTGATACAAGTGAAGTTATCGTTACAATCATGCTGAACTATACGGCTTTGTATATTGCTAATCATGTAGTTCGTAATGTTTTGACAAAAGGTGATGATGCAACACCACAAATTTCAGAAAATGCTAGTTTACGAACAGATTGGCTAACAACTTTAACCGATAATTCTACCTTGCATTTAGGGTTAATCATTGCCGTAATGATGTGTATTATTGTTTGGATTATGATGCAAAAAACAACATTGGGCTATGAATTGCGTGCAGTGGGTATGAATCCTTATGCCTCTGAATATGCAGGAATGAGTACAAAGAAAAATATTATTTTAGCAATGGCAATTTCTGGTGCATTAGCTGGTTTAGGCGGTAGTATGGAAGGTTTAGGAAATTTCCAAAATCTATTTGTACAAGGAAGTATGCCTAGTATCGGGTTTGATGGTATGGCTGTTTCGTTATTAGGAGCAGGAAATCCGTTTGGTATTTTAGTAGCAGGAATTTTATTTGGTGCATTGAAGATTGGTGGAGTTAGTATGCCGATTGGATCAGATGTGCCAACAGAAGTTGTAGATATCGTGATTGCTTCAATTATATTCTTTGTTGGATCAAGCTATCTAATTCGTTATTTTATGAAAAAATTTAAACGTAATGAACAAAAATTAATTGCCGCAAACGGAACTAAGAAAGGGGTGAATTAACGTGGATGCTTTTATTTCAACAGCTTCAATCGTAGTATCTTCAGCGTTAATTTATGCAGCTCCATTAATTTTTACAGCGTTAGGTGGAACTTTTTCTGAACGTGGTGGAATTGTAAACGTAGGATTAGAAGGAATTATGGTTATGGGTGCTTTTTCTTCAATCGTCTTTAACTTAGCGTTTGCGGAACAATTAGGTTCTTGGACACCTTGGATTGCCTTGCTAGTTGGTGGTGGAATTGGTGTGATTTTCTCTCTGATTCATGCTGTAGCAACAGTTAATTTAAGAGCCAATCATATTGTTTCTGGTACTGTTGTAAACATGCTGGCTCCAGCTTTGGCAGTTTTCTTAACACGAATTTTATTTGAAGGTAAAGGGCAAACAGAAATTATTCAACAAAACTTCGGAAAAAGCAGTGTTCCGTTATTAAAGGATATTCCTATTATTGGCCAAATCTTTTTTACAAATACATCAGCAATGGCTTTTGTCGCAATTTTTGTGTCAATTTTAGCGTGGATATTATTATTTAAAACTCGTTTTGGTTTACGTTTGCGTTCTGTTGGGGAACATCCACAAGCAGCAGATACATTAGGAATTAATGTGTATTTCATGCGTTATGCAGGTGTGATGATCTCAGGATTACTTGGAGGAATCGGTGGAGCAATTGCTGCACAATCGATTTCTTTAAACTTCTCACATTCTACAATTGCTGGACAAGGATTTATCGCCTTAGCAGCAATGATCTTTGGTAAATGGAATCCACTTGGTGCAATGGGGGCAGCGATTTTCTTTGGGTTTGCTCAAAGCCTAAGTGTAATAGGAAGTTATATTCCATTAATTAAAGATGTTCCAAGTGTTGTGTTACAAACGGCGCCATATATTTTAACTGTGATTGTTTTAGTTGGGGTTATTGGGAAATCTGAGGCTCCGGCAGCAGATGGCGAAACGTATATAAAATCAAAATAGTGCAAAAAAGCAAAGCTTCTCAAATTGTTGGGAAGCTTTTTTTTTATTTAAATAAGGATGCTATGTAAACATAAAGAATCTATTAGAAATCGAATTCAAAGAGCATTTATAATTGTATTCTCTTCATAATTAACTTATGATATAGGAATGAAGGTTTTATGAGACGTACAATCTCAAGTAAAGCTAAGTTTATTTTTAGTGAGAAATTTATCAAGAATATGTATGCCATGATTTAAGTGTTAGGTCACTAAAAATCGTGATTGGGGAGGAAAAAAATGTCAATACAATTGAATGAAGGAGTGCATTTACATGTGCTACCAACGAAAAAATATAAAACAGTTCGTTTAGTTATAAAGTTCAGAGCGCCATTAAAAGCTGAAACAATTACGAATCGGGCGATGTTATCAAGCCTTCTAGAAACCAACAGCAAAAAATATCCAACACAAACAGAACTGAGAAGTACTTTAGCTAATTTATATGGTGCAAGCTTTGGTTTATCTGTGACAAAAAAAGGTACAGAGCATATGTTTACTGTTGGAATGAACTTAGTTAATGAACGCTATTTATCAGAAAAAACTAATATTTTAAATGATGGAATTGCCCTACTTGAAGAAATTATTTTTAATCCTAATGTAGCGAATGGTCAGTTTGATGAAGGGACCTTTAATCGTGAAAAAGAGAACTTGCTAGATTACTATAGTTCTATTTATGACGATAAGCAGGCATATGCTAGTCTTTCGTTACAATCACTTTATTTTGAAGATGAAGATCAAAAAATGCCAAGTATTGGTACAGCAGAAGAATTAGAAAAAATTACAGCCACTTCTTTATTCGCTTACTATCAAAAAATGTTACAAGAAGATACAATTGATATTTATGTTTTAGGTGATGTAGATGAAAATGATATTGAATTAGCTTTTAGAAAATTTCCATTTACACCTAGAAAAAAGGCTACTGGTTCAGTTTTTTACCAAGAACCAACTCGTAACAATTTAAAAAATGAAGTTGAAAAGCAAGAAGTCACTCAAGCAAAATACAATTTAGCGTATGAAACCAATACGTACTATTTGGAAAAAGATTACTTTGCATTGCAAGTATTCAATGGGATTTTTGGCGGTTTTCCTCATTCTAAATTATTTGTTAATGTACGAGAAAAGGAAAGTTTGGCTTACTATGCTTCTAGTAGTTTGGATACATTTAGAGGAATGATGACTGTTCAGACTGGAATTGAGTCAGCAAAAGTTCAGCAGGTTTCGGATATTATTTCAGTGCAATTAAATGAAGTTCAAATTGGTAATTTTGAAGAGGAAGCTATTAATCAAACGAAAGAAATGTTGAAAAATCAAATTTTGCAGTCAGAAGATAATGCACCCGCCTTTATTGAACGTTTGTACATTTATGATATTGTTGGAAAAAATCTGTCTGTTGACGAATGGCAAGCACAAGTAGATGCTGTTACCAAAGAAGAAATTATTGCGGTAGCTAATAAGATTCAGCTAAAAGCAACATTCTTTTTAACTGGGGAGGTTTAATCGTGGAAAAAAAACATTATGATCAATTAAATGAAACTATTTATACTGAAACGTTAGAAAATGGATTGCGTGTAACGTTACTACCTAAAAACGATTTCCATAAAACCTATGGTTTATTTACAACAAATTATGGTTCAATTGACAATCAGTTTATTCCACTAGGAAAGACTGAATTAGTAAAAGTGCCAGATGGTGTCGCTCACTTTTTAGAACACAAAATGTTTGAAAAAGAAGATGGTGATGTTTTTAACGTATTTGGCAAACAAGGTGCGTCAGCTAATGCCTTTACAAGTTTTACTCGAACAAGTTATTTATTTACTAGCACCAATCGTATATTGGAAAATGTTGAAACATTATTAGATTTTGTTCAAGAACCCTATTTCACTAAAGAAACTGTTGAAAAGGAAAAAGGGATTATTGCACAAGAAATTCAAATGTATGATGATGAGCCTGATTGGCGTCTATTTTTTGGTATTTTGGGAAATTTATATCCAAAACATCCATTACACATTGATATTGCTGGAACTGTGGACAGCATTATGGAGATTACTCCTGAAGACTTATATGAATGCTACCATACCTTTTATCACCCAAGTAATATGAATTTACTTGTTGTTGGAAAAATGAATCCTGCTGAAATGATGACAACGATTCGTGACAATCAAGACCATAAAGAATTTGCTCCAGCAACAGAAATTGTGCGTCACTTTCCAACTGAAACAGTAGCGGATATTAACGTTTTTGATTCGATTGAGATGCCAGTAAATCGTGCAAAAAGTATTGTTGGTGTCAAGGGAGTACATCCTGCTCCAACTGGAAAAGCAGCATTAGTCTATAAAACAAAAATGAATTTATTGTTAACTCTTTTATTTGGAACTACGTCTGAAAATTATTTGCGTTTATATGATGGTGGTGTAATTGATGACAGCTTTTCTTTTGAATTTAATTTAGAACGAACGTTTCATTTTATTGATATTGGTGGGGATGCAAAAGAACCAACGGCTTTTAGTGAGGCAATTAAAGAAATTTTACTAACTGCAAAAGATAGTTCAGAATTAACAGAAGCAAATCTAACAACTGTCAAAAAACGGATGATTGGTAGTGCGTTACAATCTTTAAATTCAATAGAATACATTGCTAATCAATATAGCCAAGAAGCTTATGGTGATGCAAGTTTATTTGATTTAGTACCAACTATTGAAAGCATTAAGTTAGCAGATATTCAACAATTAGCTGCTGAGTTTATGATAAAAGAACATATGAGTACCTTCCATATTTTACCAAAAGAGGCGAATGAAGGATGAAATTTGCTTTGATTATGGGGGCTAGCGGTGATATTGGTGGTGCGATTGCCCAAGATTTAGCAAAAGCGGGCTGGTCGCTTTACCTTCATTGTCATTCGGATTTTACAAGTGTGGAGAGACAGGCTAAGGTCTATCAAAAAAATTATCCAAAACAAGATTTTTTTACTTTGCAATTAGATATGATGAATGAAGCAGAGCTACCGCTTTTTTTGGAATCAATTTTTCAATTAGATGCGGTCATTTTTGCTAGTGGGTTTACACATTATCACTTATTAACAGAGACGACAGCATTAGAAATGGATCAAATGTGGCAAGTTCATGTAAAAACACCTATTTTATTAGTGCAAAGTTTGCAAACTAAATTAGCTGCATCTGGAAATGGTCGTATTGTATTTATTAGTTCAGTTTATGGTGAAGTTGGGAGTGCCATGGAGGTTTTGTATTCTACAACTAAAGGTGCCCAACTTGCATTTGTTAAAGCCTATAGCAAAGAAGTGATTAGCTTAGGGATTACAGTGAATGCAATTTCTCCAGGAGCGATTGCAACGAAAATGAATCAAGACTTTGCCGAAGCGGAGCTAGATTGGTTGAACGAGGAAATTCCAGCAGGTCGAATGGGAACTACGACTGAAATTAGCTTCTGGGTGCAACAACTGTTGGAACCATTAAGTCAATATATGACAGGACAGTCTTTGGTTATCAGCGGTGGCTGGCTAAAGTAAAGAAAAAATTAATGTTTTGTTATCTATTCATATGCTATAATAACTATGATATGGAGAATAAAGTTATCTAAAAAAAGAAATCTAGTGGGTGATAGGTGAATGAATGAAATTGGAATAAAATTACAAGAAGCTAGAAAAGCAAAAGGGTATACATTAGATGATTTGCAACAAATGACAAAAATTCAAAAACGTTATTTAATTGCAATTGAAGAAGGCAATTTTGATGTAATGCCTGGCAAGTTTTATGCCCGTGCTTTTATTAAACAATATGCGGATACGGTTGGCTTAAATGGCGATCAATTGTTAGAACAATACACAGATGCTGTTCCACACACACATGATGAAGAGTATGTGGAGAAGGTCAACACAAACCAAACACGGTCAGAAAATCATGTAACAAATGAATTACTTGAACGAGTAAAAACTTTGTTACCTACTATTTTGATTGTCATAGTCGTATTTTTGATTATTGGTGGAATTTGGTATGCAGCAACAAAAACTGGAAATAAAGATACTGAATCAATTATTTCTAAAGATTCAGATACAACATCGATTACAACAAGTAGTAATACAGCTACTAGTGAATCAAAAACTAGTGCAGCTTCTTCTAGTTCAAAAGAACCAGAAAAAGAACCGGAAAAACCAAAACAAGCAATTGCCGTTGAATCATCAACGGGTCAAACAACAAATTACACGGTTACCAATGCAACCGAACCAGGTTCAATTGTATTGAGTGCAGAAGGTGGAGCAAGTTGGGTTGGCGTTGAAGTTAATGGTGTAGCAGCTGATCAAAAAACAATGCAAAGTGGCGATAATTTGGAAGTTCCATTACCAGCCGGAACAACATCAATCTCTGTCAGAATTGGAAATGCAGCGAGTACAAAAATTACATTGAATGGTGAAGCAGTGGCTTATGCTCCAGAAGCAACTAATGTAATTACGCAAACACTTGTCTTTACTGTAACTCCAGTTGCAGCAGCGGCACAATAGGTAGAAAAATTAACATAGAAAAATCCCAAACCTTGGTTATTTTACTTCGGTTTAGGATTTTTTTTGTTTTTATTTACATTCATTGAAAAAAATAGTTGTTTTGAAATTTGTTAAAATCCTTTTTAGAAAAATACTGGTTTTTTTATTCTGAAAAAAGTATAATAATGAATGAATATAGGGAGGTTTGTCTATGGAATTATTATTTTTTGTATTGCTTATGATTGTTGGAATAGTGGTTTCATCTGTAGCGAATAAGTATTTACCACGAGTTCCGTTAGCATTAATTCAAATTTCAGTTGGTGTTTTAATGACCTTTTTACCATTGGAACATGAAGTTATTTTAGAACCAGAGATTTTTATGTTATGCATCATTGCTCCGTTGGTTTTTTATGAGGGTCAGAAGGTCTCTAGAAAAGAATTTTGGGAGTTAAAAGGTCCAATTTTATTATTAGCTTTTGGATTAGTTTTAATTTCAGTTATACTGGGAGGTTTTGTTATTCAATGGTTAATTCCTAAGATGCCTTTAGCGATTGCCTTTGCATTAGCTGCGATTATCTCACCCACGGATACTGTTGCGTTGAAATCAATTGTGAAAAATATTAAGCTACCAGATAATATCATGGGTGTTTTAGAAGGAGAGTCACTAATTAATGATGCAGCTGGACTAGTTTCTTTTAAAGTTGCTTTAGCAGCAGTTGTAACAGGTGTCTTTTCAGTCAAAGAAGCCAGCATTAGTTTTTTAGTTGCAGCTTTTGGTGGGATTGTTCTTGGCGTAATTATGGGTCTGTTATTTGTAAAGTTACGGATAAAATTAAGAAAAATGGGATTAGAAGAATCAGAGTTATTAATTTTGATTCAGTTAGCGACACCTTTTGTTATTTTTATCTTAGCAGAAGAGTTTAATTTTTCAGGAATTTTGGCTTTAGTTGCAGCAGGCTTTGTTCATGGATTTGAACAGGATAAATTACAAAAAACTACGACAAAATTGCAGCTGATTTCTAGCAATGTTTGGTCAACTTTTATTTATTTTTTAAATAGTTTAGTTTTCTTATTATTAGGTTCAATGCTGCCAAGTGTTATCAAAGCCATCTGGGATGCTAATGATGTTCATGTTGCTGAATTACTTGGAAGTTCACTTTTGATTTTTTGTTTTATTCTTTTCTTACGATTTGCATGGGTGTATCTATTGTATGCTGATTTTGTTGAACCAGTAGATGCGGGATTTAGTAATTACCTGATTCAAATGACAAGTGCTTTGGAACCTGCTAAGAAATCTGGGATTTCTAGATTTAAGTACGCTGTTATTACGGCATTTGCTGGTGTTCATGGGACCATTTCCTTAGCCACAGCTCTCTCAGTACCATTAGTTTTAGGAAACAATGAAGTGTTTCCTTTAAGAAATGAAGTGCTGTTTATTACGGCGAGTGTTATTTTATTTAGTTTGATTAGTGCAACGATCATGTTGCCTTTATTAGTCCCTAAGGAACAGGTAACGACGGATTTAGTCATTAATGCTAAAAAATTAGATGAAATTACAGGTTATCAAGAAATTCTCTTTCGCACAATTGATCGTTTGGAGCAACAGCGTACAGCCGAGAATAATACGATGCTTAATCAAATTTTACTAGAGTTAGAAGATAAATTAGTTGCAAGTAAAGAAGGGCGTTATCGTGATGAAGATCGTGGAAAAATGCAAGAGATTATGAATTTTGCTCGTGATATTGAGAAGCAGAAAATTGATGAATTAATTGCAGAAAAACAGATTTCACCAATGATTGAACGTTTGTATCAAGTTTATTTGGAAAATTCTCGTCGTTTTGAAGAACGTAATTTCTTTAAAATTATGTTATTTAAAATCAAAATGAATTTGTTGAAAAAACGAGTAAAAAAAATGCGTAATCAAGAATTTGACGCACGATTTAAATCAAAAATAGATGCTCATAGCCAATTAATTGAAGAATTTAAAGAATCTCAACGATTAGTAGCTGGAACCGTTGTGCAAGAAATCCAGAATCAAATGACTTCTGAAAATCGAAAAGAGTCAATTGAAGTCATGGAGCGATACAACCGTCGGACTGAATATGTTCAACTAGATTCAGCAATACAACAACAAAATATGCGCCGTTTAGCTAGTCTGACTTTGCAAATCGAACGAGAAGAAATTCAACGTTTATTAGATAATGCTGAGATTAATTTTGAGATTGCGAATCAATTAGGCGAACAGGTGACCTATGATGAGTTAAGTGAATTAACAATGGGAACTGAATGATTTTTTATTTAACTAAATTAAGGGTTTCGCTATTAAGTAGCGAAACTCTGTGATAAACTAGCAAAGTATGCATGTAAATAACTATCTAACGTAAATAAGAATTTTAGATAGAAGATGGAGGAAAATAGCATTGAATTTACCAAATAAATTAACAGTACTTCGTATTTTTATGATTCCAATATTCATGGTGATCGTTTTAGGTCCATTTGATTGGGGACAAGTCAATTGGTTAGGAAGCTCAATTGAGGTTACACAATTAGTTGGCGCAATTATCTTTGCGTTAGCAAGTATTACCGATTGGTTGGATGGGAAAATTGCACGAGCAAGAAATTTAGTCACTAATTTTGGTAAGTTTGCGGACCCTTTAGCAGATAAAATGTTAGTTGTTACAGCATTTATTGTTCTAGTTGGGCAAGGAATTGTTCCATCGTGGGTCATTGCAATTATTATTTGCCGTGAGTTAGCAGTTACAGGACTTCGTTTGCTTTTAGTTGGCGATGGCGAGGTAATGGCAGCAGCAATGCCTGGTAAGATTAAAACAGCAACTCAAATGGTAGCAATTATTTTGTTGTTTTTAAATAATTTTCCATTTGCTGGAATGAATTTCCCGTTTGCAACTATTATGTTGTATGTGTGTTTATTTTTTACTGTCTATTCTGGTGTTGATTATTTTATTAAAAATAAACATGTTTTCTCTGGATCAATGTAAAAATGAATGATGTCAAAAGGTGAAGGAACGAATAAAAGTTCCCTCACCTTTTTTGTCGCTTTTTGACTGATTATGGTAAAATAAAGAGGTATGAATTGTAAAAGGGAGGTCAATGAAAGTGAAAAGAAAGTGGCAAATAGTCAGTCTTTTTTTTATGCTACTTTTTTTAGCAAGTTGTGGAGCGGGAAATGAAGCAAAAGACAGCAAAGAAGCTTTGAAAAATAGAGAGAGCCCGTCAGCGAAGTCTCTTGAAACTGGCTTTAAACTTTGGGTAATTACAGATGTTCATTATATAGCTCCAAGCTTACATGATGATGGGAAAAAATTTGACTTTATTGTGAGTACTTCAGCAGGTAAAGATTTAAACTACCAAACAGAAACATTAGAGGCTTTAGTCATGCAAGCTAAAAAAGAACAACCAGATGTATTAGTAGTAAGTGGTGATTTAACTCTAAATGGTGAAAAACAAAGTGCAATTGAATTAGCAGATTATTTTAAGGAAATTGAAAAAAATGGCACAGAAGTTTATGTGATTCCTGGGAACCACGATATCAGTGATGGTTGGGCGAAAAAATATCGTGGAGATCAAGCTGAAGCAACGGAACAAATTTTACCGAAAGATTTTAAATCAATTTTTAAGAAAAATGGGTATCAACAAGCGATTAGTAGTGATCCCACTTCATTGAGTTATTTGGTTGCACCTAGAAAAAATCTCTGGATAATGATGATTGATTCAAATAAATACAGTTGGAGTGCTTCAAAAGGAGCTCCTGTAACCAGCGGAAGTATCCGTGAAGATACGTATCAATGGATGTCAGAAAATTTCCAATTAGCAAAAGAACAAGGTGCTAAAATTATTCCAGTAATGCATCATAATTTAATGGATCATAATCAATTGGTAAATCGTGGATTTACAATCGATAAAGCTGAGAATTTACAAGACTTTTTTGCAAAAGAAAAAGTTGATTTTGTCTTATCAGGTCATATTCACGCCCAAGATATTGCTAGCCTTGATGTGAAAGGACATAAGATTTATGATATCGTAACGGGTTCGTTTATGATGGCACCTAATCCAATTGGTGAATTCACTTATCAAGATGGAAGCTTTACCTATCAAAGACAAACAACAGATGTTGATGGCTGGGCAAAAGAAACGGGAGCAACTAATCTAGATCTGTTACAACATTCAGCCTATTTAGCTGAAAATATGCAAAAAGATGGTGAAAGTTTTGCAATCGGTCAGATTTATGAAGAACAGTGGGCTGATAAAAGTCAGTTGGATTCAGTTGCAACTTTTATAGGCAACGCGAATCAACGTTTTTTTGGTGGAGAATCTTACGTTGCTCCTGAAAATGTAAAAGAAACTCAAGAGCAATTAGCTAAAAATCCAGCCTATCAAGTATTGCAGCAGCATCCAGAAAGTAGTTTAACAAGTTATATCGACAGTATCTACATTGATCAAGATACGAATAATGTGCAGATGGAATTTCCTTTTAATTAAAAAAAATTTTTAAAAAAAATGCATAGACTATAAGTGATGGAGGAATTTTTTATGAGAGCTGAGATTATTGCAGTAGGAACAGAATTACTACTAGGACAAATTGTAAACACAAATGCTGCTTTTTTATCACAAGAATTAGCAGGTTTAGGTATTAATGTCTATCATCATGTTGTAGTTGGAGATAATCCAGAGCGATTGGAACGAGTATTACAGGAAGCCGAAAGTCGCAGTGAGTTAATTATACTTTCTGGTGGGCTAGGACCAACAAAAGATGATCTAACAAAACAAACAGTTGCGAATCATTTAAAACGCCAGTTAGTAACGGATACGACTACTTTAGAAAAAGTGATTGCTTTTCATGAACATTCCAATCGTCCCATGGCTGAAAATAATAAATTACAAGCGGTGGTTTTAGAAGGTTCAATCGTTTTGAAAAATTCAACCGGTTTAGCAGCAGGGATGTTTTTACAAAATGAAAAGACAATATATGTTTTGTTACCAGGACCTCCAAATGAATTAAAGCCGATGTTTTTACATGAAGTAAAACCTCTATTATTAGCGAATATGGATAAACCAGAATTGCTTATTTCACGAGTATTACGTTTTTTTGGAATTGGTGAATCAAGATTAGTGACGATTCTAGACGATTTAATTGAAAAGCAAACAAATCCAACCCTTGCTCCCTATGCTGGTGTTCACGAGGTAACATTACGTATAAGCGCAAATGGAGCAACTGAGGAAGCTTGTATCCAGCTTTTGAATACTATGGAGGCGGAAATACAAAAGCGCGTTGGTAGCTATTTTTATGGCTATGGCGATGAAACCAATTTAGTAGAAAGTGTTGTGAATTTGTTAAAAGAACATCATTTAACAATTACAGCAGCTGAAAGCTTAACTGGAGGTGAATTTCAAAGTTCGTTAGCTAGTGTTTCCGGTGTATCTGAGGTATTCAATGGTGGGGTTGTCACATATAGCAACGAAAGTAAATCCAAGTTATTAAACGTATCCGAAAAAACAATCGCTGAAGCAGGTGTAGTCAGTGAAGCTTGTGGAATTGAAATGGCAGAAGGTGTTCGGAAGTTATTTAATACGGATATAGCCTTATCTTTCACAGGTGTTGCTGGACCTAATTCTTTAGAAGGACAGGCAGTGGGAACTGTTTGGATAGGCATCGCACAAAAAGGAAAACCAAGTTTTGCAAAATGTTACCACTTCGCTAGAAATCGTAACAGCAATCGCCAACAAGCAACACTATCTGGATTGGATTTGGTTCGTCGATTGATAAAACAATTGCCTTTAGATGAGTAAGAAGATAAGTTTTTAAGTACGAGTAAAAAAATAAAAAATAAAAAGCGAACGTTTGTTCATTTTTTGCTTGCTTTTTTTTATAATAACGATTATGATAGTTTTTGTGAAAGAAAAAAGTTATAAATTTAATGTAAAATAAATAAAGCATAGATAGATTTGAGGAGGAATTTTAATGGCAGATGATCGCAAACAAGCCTTAGATGCAGCATTGAAAAAAATTGAAAAGAACTTTGGTAAAGGTTCGGTAATGAAACTGGGCGAGAAAATTGATACCCAAATTTCAACAATTCCAAGTGGATCCTTAGCACTAGATGTTGCATTAGGTGTTGGTGGTTATCCAAAAGGTCGGATTATTGAAGTATATGGTCCTGAAAGTTCAGGTAAAACAACCGTGTCATTGCATGCAGTTGCTGAAGTTCAAAAACAAGGCGGAATTGCAGCTTTTATTGATGCAGAGCATGCGCTAGATCCAAAATACGCAGCAGCATTAGGTGTAAACATTGACGAATTGCTTTTATCTCAACCAGATACTGGTGAACAAGGTCTAGAAATAGCTGACGCATTGGTTTCTAGTGGAGCAGTGGACATTGTTGTTATTGATTCGGTTGCGGCATTAGTACCACGTGCAGAGATTGAAGGAGAAATGGGTGCTAGCCACGTGGGTTTGCAAGCACGTTTAATGTCACAAGCATTGCGTAAATTATCTGGTTCAATTAATAAAACGAAAACTATTGCTTTATTCATTAATCAAATTCGCGAAAAAGTGGGTGTAATGTTTGGAAATCCAGAAGTTACTCCTGGTGGTCGTGCTCTTAAATTTTATGCAACCGTTCGTTTAGAAGTTAGAAGAGCGGAACAAATAAAAAATGGTACAGATGTAGTTGGGAACCGTACAAAAATTAAAGTTGTAAAAAATAAAGTTGCACCACCATTTAAAGTAGCTGAAGTGGATATTATGTATGGCGAAGGAATTTCACAAGTAGGTGAGCTTTTAGATATGGGTTCAGATAAAGATATTGTTATTAAAAGTGGAGCTTGGTACTCATATGAAGGTGAGCGGATTGGGCAAGGCCGTGAAAACGCGAAAAAATACTTTATGGAAAATCCTGAACTAAGAGCAGAGATTGAAACTAAAGTTCGTGCTGCATACGGCATTGGGGATAAACTTTCTGTGGAGGAAGAAAAAGCAGAATCAAAAAAAGGAACTAAAAAAACTGAAGAAGCAAAAGAAGATAAAAATAAAGAAAATGAGCCCTCACTAAATGAAAATCCAACAGAAATAACGTTGGATTTACCAGAAATTAAGTGAAAAATGTGAGCCTACAAGAAATCAGACAGTTCAGTGGATGTTAAACTAAAGTTTTAGTTTAAAGAAATCCAACATCTGTCTGATTTCTTTTTTTTAGTGATTAAAATAGTTATAAAAAAATTTTCCAATACTAAAAGCTCAATTTTTAATTAATTAAATGAAAATTGTTTAGTTTAAGAAAAATATATTTTAAAGGCTAATTCGTTAGTAATCCTTGAAAAGTAAAGGTTTTCCTAAAAAATCTTTTTTTTGAAGTTTATAAAAAAGGAAAAAAAAGAAAAAGGTTGATTGAAATATGCTAATTAAGTTGACATGTTGAGCTTCTACAATTAAAATTAAACTTGTATATCACCTTAGTTAAATATACGCAGTTAAATTTAAGGGATTTTTGTAATAATGTACCAAAAAAGAAATAAATGACAATTAAATACGTGATACGGAGGTGGAGAAATGGTTTATTTTATCAGTGTAGCCTTCGCTATTGGTACTTTAGTTGTTGGTCTAATTGTAGGATATTTTGTCCGAAAATCAACCCACGAAAAAGAACTGGCTGGTGCTAGAAACACTGCAACTGGAATTTTGGAGGAAGCAAGAAGAGAAGCAGAAACCTTAAAAAAAGAAGCTTTGTTAGAAGCGAAGGATGAGAATCACAGATATCGAACTGAAATTGAAATGGAGCTTAAAGAAAGAAGAAGCGAGATTCTAAAGCAAGAAAATCGTTTACTTCAACGTGAAGAGAACCTAGATCGTAAAGATGATGGGTTAGAAAAACGTGAACGTACTCTTGAAGCAAAAGAAGAAAAATTAAGTTCAAGACAACAACTAATTGATAATCAAGAGAAAAAAGCAACGGCATTAGTTGAAGAACAACAGCTTGAATTAGAACGGGTTGCCGCTCTTTCTCGAGAAGATGCAAAAGATATCATTGTGAAAGAAACACAAGAAGATCTTTCTCATGAATTAGCTGTGATGGTTAAAGAATCAGAACAACGAGCTAAGGAAGAGGCTGATCGTAAAGCTAAGAATTTAATTTCATTAGCGATTCAACGCTGTGCTGCTGATCAGGTTTCGGAAACAACAGTATCTGTTGTAACTTTACCAAGTGATGAGATGAAAGGTCGTATTATTGGACGTGAAGGCCGTAATATCCGCACACTAGAAACGTTAACTGGAATTGACTTAATTATTGACGATACGCCAGAAGCAGTCATTTTGAGTGGTTTTGATCCAATTCGTCGTGAGATTGCTAGAATGACGCTTGAAAAATTAATTCAAGATGGTCGTATTCATCCAGCTCGAATTGAAGAAATGGTGGAAAAATCAAGAAAAGAAATGGATGAACGCATTCGTGAAATTGGAGAACAAGCAACATTTGATGTTGGTGTTCATTCATTACATCCAGATTTAATCAAGATTTTAGGTCGTCTACGCTTTAGAACAAGTTATGGTCAAAATGTCTTAAATCATTCAATTGAAGTTGCCAAATTAGCTGGTGTTTTAGCAGCTGAATTAGGTGAAGATGTGACTTTAGCCAAACGTGCAGGTTTATTACACGATATTGGTAAAGCATTGGATCATGAAATTGAAGGATCACATGTGGAGATTGGCGAAGAAATTGCACTTAAGTATAAAGAAAATGCAACTGTCGTTAATGCGATTGCGTCTCATCACGGAGATACAGAAGCTACTTCAGTTATCTCAGTATTGGTTGCAGCAGCAGATGCCCTATCTGCAGCAAGACCAGGAGCAAGAAGTGAATCGTTAGAGAATTATATTCGTCGTCTTGAAAAGCTAGAAGGAATTTCTAATAGCTTTAGCGGAGTAGAACGTAGTTTTGCAATCCAAGCTGGACGTGAAGTTCGGATTATGGTTCAGCCTGAAGTAATTGATGATTTGTCAGCTATTACTTTAGCACGAGATATTAGAAAACGTATTGAAGATGAACTGGACTACCCAGGACATATTAAAGTAACTGTTATTCGTGAGACAAGAGCCGTTGACTATGCGAAGTAAATAGTAATTCTAAAAATCCTTATTAAAGCATATCGCTTTAATGAGGATTTTTTGTAGATTTCTTAAAAAAACAGCTGAGCTTTTTGAGATGACTTTCAATTTTATCAAAATATTGTTAAAATAGAGAGAATGGATAAATAGAGAAGAGGCAAAAAAATGAGATTATTATTTGTTGGAGATGTTGTAGGTTCAATGGGACGTGAGATGGTTCATGAATATCTTCCAAAATTAAAACGTAAATATCGTCCTCAAGTGACGATTTTAAATGGTGAAAATGCGGCATCAGGTCGTGGAATCACAGAAAAAATATATAAAGGTTTTTTGCAAGATGGTGTTGATATTGTAACGATGGGAAATCATACATGGGATAATCGTGAAATTTTTGAATTTATTGACGATGCAAAAAAAATGATTCGTCCTGCCAATTATCCTGAAGATACAACTCCCGGTAAAGGAATGGCCTTTATTAAGGTTAATACTCTAGAGTTAGCCGTGATTAATTTACATGGTCGGGTTTTTATGGCTGATTTAGATGATCCTTTTCGTAAAATTGAAGATTTAGTTGAAGAAGCTAGACAACGGACTCCACTTATTTTTGTTGATTTCCATGCAGAAACAACTAGTGAAAAACAAGCTATGGGTTGGTTTTTAGATGGTCAGGTTTCAGCAGTTGTTGGAACCCACACACATGTTCAAACAAGTGATTCCCGCATTTTACCACAAGGAACAGCTTATTTAACGGATGTTGGAATGACAGGTCCTTACGATGAAATTTTAGGAATGACTAAGGAACAAGTGATTAACCGCTTTTTAACACAGATGCCAACGCGTTTTGAAGTGCCAAAAACAGGACGTAAGATTCTATCTGCATGTTATATTGAATTAGATGATGTGACGGGTGCGGCTAAAAAAATTGAACCTATTTTAATTAATGAAGATCATCCTTTTGGAGGAGATTTTGAATGAAACCTAGTGAAGAATCGCAACTAGACGCGGTGACAAAACATCAATTAGACCGCTTAATTGAACGTCTGGAAGCTAATGAAGTGATTCAAAATTATCAATTAATTGAAGAAAAAGCGCAAAATCATCCACGATTAAATCAATTAATTGCTGAGATTAAAGTGAAGCAAAAAGAGGCTGTTGCCTTTAATCATTATGGTAAGCCAGAGGCTGAAAAAACTGCTAGTCAGGAAGCCGCTGATTTAACCAATGAATTTAATCAGCATATTGTGGTGACTAGCTATCAAGATGCGTTGGTTGAAGCGAATGATTTATTGCAACATTTAGTTGGTACTGTTCAAGAGGAATTAGTGGATCAAATTACTGACAAACTTGAACAAAGTCGTGAAGAATAAGCAATTTTTATTGTAACTAGTTGTAACAGGAGGAATGTGAGAAAGATGCCACAAAAAACAAAAAATACACCCATGATGGAACAATATTTAGCGATTAAAGCTCAATATCCAGATGCTTTTTTATTTTATCGCTTAGGTGATTTTTATGAAATGTTCTATGATGATGCGATTCAAGCTACTCAATTATTAGAAATTACATTGACAAGCCGGAATCGTAATGCGGATGAACCTATTCCAATGTGTGGTGTACCTTATCATGCTGCTCGAGGTTATATTGATATTTTAGTTGAAAAAGGCTATAAAGTAGCTATTTGTGAACAGGTAGAAGACCCAAAAACAGCTAAAGGTATGGTGAAACGTGAAGTTGTTCAATTAGTCACACCAGGAACAGCTGTTGAAACAAAAAATTTAGATGCAAAAACCAATAATTATTTATCAGCATTAATGATGCAAAGTCCAACGCAGTTTGATTTGGCATATGTTGATTTAAGTACAGGGGAGTTAAAAGCAACTCAATTAACTTCTTTGGAAGATGTAATTAATGAACTTTCTGGAATTCAAACAAAAGAAATTGTCTTTAATCGTTTAGATGAAGATGAAGCGCTACAAATGGATTTAAAAAATAAATTAGGTGTGATGATTTCCTATCAACAAGAAATTTTGGAAAATGCCGAATTTTCTTATTTAACAAGTGAGATAGAAAACGTAGCTGTGTTGCCAGTTTTAAAGGTTTTACTGTCTTATTTAAGTGTGACACAAAAGAGAAGTTTAGCTCATATTCAAAAAGCTGAGTTATACATTCCAGCCCATTTTTTAAAGATGGATCATTATTCTAAATATAATCTTGAATTAAGTTCATCAATTCGCAATGGTCAAAAAAAAGGAACTCTTTTATGGCTATTAGATGAAACGAAAACGGCTATGGGAGGGCGTTTATTAAAACAATGGATTGATCGTCCTCTGATTCAAGAACAAAAAATTAAATCGCGTCAAGCAATTGTGGAGAGCTTAATGAATCATTTCTTTGAACGAACTGATTTGAATGAGGCATTAACAAGAGTGTACGATTTAGAACGTTTAGCAGGTCGGGTAGCTTTTGGAAATGTTAACGGGCGAGATTTAATTCAATTGAAAACGTCTTTATTACAAATCCCACAATTAATTGATATTATTGCAATTATTAATGATACTGAATGGGACCAATTATTAACAGCGTTAGATCCAGTTCCAGAGGTTGTTGAGTTAATTCAATTGGCGATTGATGAAGAGGCTCCACTTTCCTTAAAAGATGGTGGTGTGATCAAAGATGGCTATAATGAGCGTCTAGACCAATACCGTGATGCGATGCGTAATGGCAAACAATGGATGGCACAATTAGAAGCGGAAGAACGTGAAAAAACTGGAATTAAAGGCTTGAAAATTGGTTATAACCGTGTTTTTGGTTACTATATCGAAATTACAAAGTCTAATTTAGCTAATTTGCCAGAAGGAACGTATGAACGCAAACAAACTTTGGCGAATGCCGAACGGTTTATTACGCCAGTTTTAAAAGAGAAAGAAATTTTAATTTTAGAAGCTGAAGAGAAGTCGATGGCTTTAGAATATGAATTATTCACTGAAGTTCGTGAAACAGTGAAAAGCTATATTGAACGTTTGCAACATTTAGCAAAAACAGTGGCAACAATTGATGTCTTGCAAAGTTTTTCCGTTGTCAGTGAAAAATATCATTTTATTAAACCCACAATGACAGCTGGAGCGCATGAAATTAAGTTACTTGAAGGTCGTCATCCAGTTGTTGAAAAAGTACTTGGTCAACAGAGTTATGTACCCAACAGTGTTGAAATGGATCTTGCAACAGATATTTTATTAATTACTGGACCGAATATGTCAGGGAAAAGTACCTATATGCGTCAATTGGCGCTAACTGTTATCATGGCACAGATGGGCTGCTTTGTTCCTGCAGAATCAGCAGATTTACCCATTTTTGATCAAATTTTCACTCGAATTGGTGCGGCAGATGATTTGATTTCTGGGCAAAGTACGTTTATGGTAGAAATGATGGAAGCAAATCAAGCTTTACGTCATGCAACAGACCGTAGTTTAATTTTATTTGATGAAATTGGACGAGGAACTGCAACGTATGATGGGATGGCATTAGCTGAGGCAATTATTGAATACATTCATCAAAATGTTCATGCTAAGACGTTATTTTCTACCCATTACCATGAATTGACAGTTTTAGAAGATAGCCTTAAAGGGTTAGAAAATATTCATGTTGGAGCAGTTGAAGAAGATGGAGAGGTTGTCTTTTTACACAAGATGATGCCGGGACCAGCTGATAAAAGTTATGGGATTCATGTGGCAAAATTAGCTGGATTACCTGAGGAGTTATTGGAACGCGCTGCAACTATTCTTGAAAAACTTGAACAGCAAGATACCGTGGTTTTAGACTATCAACCAACTTATGCAGTAGCAAGTAAAGAAGAAAGTGCTACTGCAGGATCTAAAGCAGTTGAGATGGTGGATAAGGTGGAGGAATCAGAAGGACAGATCTCTTTATTTGATGCCATCAATCCAAATGAAGCAGAAGTAATTGACGCAATTCATCAAATGAATTTAATGGCAATGACTCCGTTGGATGCCATCAACTTATTAAATCAATTGAAGCAAAAACTAGAAAATTAATAAATTAAACAGTTTGAAGATAGCTAAGAGCGCGGGTTCTTAGCTTTTCTGTCAGAAAGGAGTTTTAAAATGGCAAAAATCATTGAATTATCTGAGAAATTAGCTAATCAAATTGCTGCTGGTGAAGTAGTAGAGCGCCCAGCTTCAGTCGTCAAAGAGCTTATTGAAAATGCAATTGATGCTGGCAGCACACAAATTGATATTTTGATTGAAGAAGCTGGCTTAAAAAAAATTCAGATTATTGATAATGGTGCAGGAATTGCATCCGATGATGTTAAAAATGCCTTTAAACGTCATGCCACAAGTAAAATTCATTCACGAGATGATTTATTTAGAATTCGCACGTTAGGTTTTCGTGGTGAAGCCTTACCTAGTATTGCTTCGGTTTCTGAGATTAAACTAGAAACAGCAACTGGAATGGGTGCCGGGAGTTATTTGGCACTTAAAGGTGGCGATATTGTGGAAGAACGTGGGCATTCGGCTCGTAAAGGAACAAGTATTACTGTTGAGAATTTATTTTTTAATACACCTGCTCGTCTAAAATATGTCAAAACCATTCAGACGGAGTTAGCCACTATTGGAGATATCGTCAATCGCTTGGCTATGAGCAACACTGAGATTGCTTTTCGATTAGTACACGATGGCAATCAATTGTTACGAACATCAGGAAATGGTGATTTAAAGCAAACTTTAGCTGGTATTTATGGTGTTTCAGTAGCGAAAAAAATGCGTGAAATCACAAAAGAAGATTTGGACTTTAAACTTTCTGGTTATATTTCACTGCCTGAACTAACACGAGCAAGTCGTAATTATATGTCGATTATGATTAATGGTCGGTATATTAAGAATTATTTGCTGAATAAAGCCATTGTTTCTGGCTATCGCTCTAAACTAATGGTTGGGCGTTATCCAATTGTATGTTTATCGATTCAAATGGATCCTTTATTGGTAGATGTCAATGTGCATCCAACTAAACAAGAAGTCCGAATTAGTAAAGAAAAAGAATTGATGGCTTTAATTGAAGCTGCGATTCATGAGTGTTTAAGTCAAGAGCAGTTGATTCCAGAATCGTTAGAAAGTTTTAGTTTTAAGCGCCCTTATGATAAAACACGTTTTCAATCAGAACAAACGAAAATTAATTTAGATCGACCTACTGAAAAGATTGATTTAGTTCAAAATAAAGAACAATCTCCTAAATTTGATCAAGAAAATCTTCAGATAAGCGAAGAAGATAAATTTAAAACAATTCCTTTTAAATCAATTCCAACTTCTAATTCAAGTTGGCGTGAAGAAACGCCCTTTGAACGTGGAATTGGCTATAACGCTAGTGAAGGTGAGTTATATTTAAAGAAAGATCAGATTGAAGAAGAATTTCCAACGGAGCCGTATCAAGTAGAGTCAGCTAAAGAATCCCAATCTGCTAGCGAATTTATGGAGCAAAGCTCTAGTGAACTGCTTGAGTTACATGAGGAGTCTTTTGTAAAAACAGCTGAAAAATTAATGAAGCAAGAAGCAAAATTAGCGAATAAAGAAATGGCTCATTTGCCAGCTTTAGAATATATTGGGCAGATGCATGGCACGTATTTATTTGCTCAAAATGAAAATGGTCTGTATATTTTAGATCAACATGCGGCGCAAGAACGAATTAAATATGAATATTTCCGTAAAAAAATTGGAGACGTTAGTCGTGATTTACAGGATTTATTAGTTCCAATTATGCTAGATTATCCGAATAGTGATGCAATTAAAATCAAAGAAAATAATGAGGCATTGGAAGAAATTGGTATATTTTTAGAACCTTTTGGACAAAATAGTTTCTTGGTTCGGAGTCATCCTGTTTGGTTTAATCGTGGACAAGAGGAAGAGATTATTAAAGAAATGGTGGATTTATTGCTAGAGCATGGTAGCTTAAGTGTTGCAAAATTTCGTGAAGCAACCGCTATTATGATGAGTTGTAAAGGATCAATTAAAGCCAATCATCATTTAAATGCTCAAGAAGCACGAGCTTTATTGGTTGATCTAGGTAAAACAGAAAATCCTTATAATTGTCCTCATGGTCGTCCAGTACTAATTCATTTTACCAATAAAGATATGGAACGAATGTTTAAACGGATTCAAGATCCCCATTAATGAATCAAGTTAAAGTGAGGTTAGAACCAATGGAATTAATTTTAGCATCAGGCTCTCCTAGACGTAGGGAGCTATTAGCACGGATTACCCCTGATTTTAAGGTAGTCATTTCAGATGTGGATGAAACGATTGATGAAACACTACCTGGCACAGAAATTGTTGCCGAATTAGCAAAACGTAAAGCACAAGTTGTTGCACAAGACTATCCAACGGATTTAGTTATTGGCAGCGATACGATTGTTTATTTAGATGGACGAGTTTTAGGAAAACCAGCCGATGAAGCAGAGGCAAAACAAATGTTAGAAGCATTAAGCGGGACAACACATCACGTGTATACGGCAGTGTATTTAACGAATGGTATAACGGAAGAAACTCAGATCAGTGATACAAAAGTGACCTTGCACCCTTTAACAGCCAAGGAAATTGCTGATTATGTGGATTCTGGTGAGCCGATGGACAAAGCAGGAGCGTATGGAATCCAAGGATTAGGTGCCTTACTGGTGGATGAGATTCAAGGTGATTTTTATGGTGTTGCTGGCTTTCCAATCGCCACCGTGTATCGGATGTTGAAAAAGGTTGGATTTATTAAATAGGTTATTTAAAAGGCAGTTTCATTTTTATGAAACTGCCTTTTTTTACTTTACAAATTAAGATTAATTAGTATAATGGAGATATTAGCTATTTTGCTTTGCAAGATAGTGAAAAAAAGACTAGCTATCTTGCAAAGCAAGTGAGCTGATAAAGGTGATATTATATGGATACTAGCCAGATATTAAAAGGATTACTAGAAGGTTGTATTTTAACAATTATTAAGGAACATGAGACCTATGGATATGAAATGGTGACTAAACTAGAAAGTTATGGACTAGATATGGTCAGTGAAGGAAGTATTTATCCAGTTTTACTAAAATTGCAAAAGCAAAAATATGTTAGTAGTCGTATGTTACCTTCTAATGAGGGGCCAAAACGTAAATACTATTCGATTACACCAGCTGGAAATAATTATTTACAAGAGTTTCAGTTAAAATGGAACAAAATTTCAACAAGCATTAATACAATCTTAGATATGAATTTGGAGGGATGAGAGATGGATTATTTAGAAGAAAATAATCGTTTGAGAAAGCAACTAACTTCTGAGAATGAAAGAGCTTATGGAGATGTTGTTGTTTATTTGCGACTTTCTCATGCTGAGGAGCGGCAAACGGAAGAGTTGCTCCTTGAGATTATAGACCATTTATTAGAAATTCAAAAAAAGGGTGGATCGTATCTTGATTTATTTGGCTCTAATAGTGAACGTTTTTGTGATGAACTACTTGCAAATTTACCAGGAGAAAATAAGTCTGCTTTGTTTAAATTCGGCTTAGTGTTAGTTAGTGTTTCCGTAGTTGTTTGTATGTCGCTATTTTTATCTGATTTTCATTGGTGGAGTATACTCATTCGGATTAGCTATTTACTAGTGGTAGTGATGTTAACGTTTAAAGTATTAAAAAAGTTACTTTTTTTGCCAAAAATGAAAAGTTTGATTTATTCTTGGCTTTTTTTTACAGTAGTCATTGTTTGTTTGGTGGGGATTGAATTTTTTATTGCAACGGTTTGACAAGAAGTAACTAAACTGGCAATAAAATAGATAAATATAGTTTAGTAAGCAACTTCAGCCTCTATTTTTACTTTTTTTGCTATAATAGAATGTAGAAAGAATGAGGTGAGCAGGATGACAAATGAAAACAAAGCGGATTTAAAAAGTAAGTTAAGCGATATTCAATATGAAGTAACACAAAATAATGCAACAGAACGTCCATTTACAGGTGAATATGATGACTTTTATGAAAATGGGTTATATGTAGATATTGTTAGTGGAGAACCCTTATTTACATCAAAAGATAAATACGATGCTGGTTGTGGTTGGCCTGCTTTTACAAAACCGATTGCAGAAAAAGAAGTTGTTGAAAAAACTGATTCAACGTTAGGAATGCGTCGTGTGGAAGTTCGTAGTAAAGAAGCTGATTCCCATTTAGGTCATGTTTTTACCGATGGACCAAAAGAATTAGGCGGTTTACGTTATTGTATTAATTCAGCAGCCTTGCATTTTATTCCAGTAGCAGAATTAGAGGCTCAAGGCTATGGTGCGTATCAAAAATATTTTAATTAATTCATTCAATGCAGACATTTCCTTTGTAGGAGTGTTTGTATTTTTTTATGCTGACAGACAGTTGTCATGGTTAAAGACGTATACTAAGGGAATAAATTAAGAAATGAGGCAGTAAAAAATGAATTTAAAAAGTCAATGTATCTTACTTAACTGGACTGAAAGTCAACCAATCAACGGAATTTCTCAAGCTACAGCAGAATATCAGGTTGCTGGTGCAATCATGGGTAAACTATATTCTCAGTATACGATTCATTATCTTGAACTGAATGAAAAAGACAGTCATCAATCAACTTCAACGTATCTAGGTTATAGCTATTTTGAAAGTGAGAATGAAGCGCATGTCCAACATGGAACGTTTGAAGATAAAGGTTGCTTTGTAAAGGGGGAACTGTCAGGTATTTTGAGTGGGAATCGAGAGTATCTTGGACGATACTATTTAGAAGAGAATATAATGTACCTTGAATTTAAAAGAATATCTTAATTGGTTTCTATTTTCCTATGAATAAATAAGAGTTAGTGTAAAAATTCATAAGATTTAATTTGGGATCTAGTAAGAGACAAAGATGGTTATGGTTGTACCATTTGATATGAAGTTGCTACTAAGATGAATTAGGGCGTATTTACGAGTTTAGTTATGGGGTAAATTGGTCAGATCAAATTTAAGACAGCCGAGTAAGTCAGTATCAACCGAAAAAATAACGTAGCAATACTCCTTCATAACCAACTGCTTTGAGGGAGTATTTTTGCGTATTTCAAAAGATTTTCGCATTTTGCAGTGAAAATATGGTAAAATGCATACGGGAACGAATGTACTATTTCATTCAGAAAAATGTAGTGTGATGGGAGTCATTTATAAAATGTATGAATATATTAAAGGGACACTGACGTTTGTCGGACCAGCTTATATTGTCATTGAAAATAACGGAATCGGCTATCAATTGTTAATTGCCAATCCTTTCCGTTTTTCAAGCAAATTAAATCAAGAAGTTCAAGTTTATGTTTATCAAGCTGTTCGTGAAGATGCGATTACATTATTTGGTTTTAAAGATTTTAGTGAAAAACAGCTTTATCTAAAATTAATTAGTGTTTCAGGAATCGGACCTAAAAGTAGCTTAGCAATTCTTGCTAGTGATGATCATACTGGTTTAGTGCAAGCAATTGAAGGCGATGACGTCACTTATTTGACTAAATTCCCTGGAGTTGGGAAAAAGACAGCATCACAAATTGTCTTAGATTTAAAAGGCAAATTAGATGATTTAGCTGTACCGATTAGCCAAGTGACGGGAGCCTTACAAGAGAAATTAGAATTAACGAGTAATAATGCACCTGTACAGGAAGCGATGGAAGCATTGCTGGCTTTAGGGTATAGTGCTAAAGAAATCAAACGAATTGAACCTAAGATTCGTAGCTTAAATGAACAATCAACAGATGCTTACTTAAGAGCGGCATTGCGTTTATTAATGAAAAAATAAGGGATACTTGAATGAAAAGTGGTGAAAAAAATGAATGAGGAAGAACGAATTATATCTGGTGAAATAGAGAATTTTGAAGAGCAGTCAATAGAGAAATCCTTGCGCCCACAACGATTAAGCCAATATATTGGGCAAGATAAGGTTAAGCGAGAATTAACTATTTATATTGAAGCAGCTAAAACAAGGGAAGAAGCATTAGATCACGTTCTGTTATATGGACCGCCTGGATTAGGAAAAACAACGATGGCAATGGTGATTGCCAATGAAATGAATGTTGGCATTCGGACAACTAGTGGACCGGCTATTGAAAAGGCAGGAGATTTAGTCGCTTTATTAAATGAATTAGAAGCGGGTGATGTTTTATTTATTGATGAAATTCACAGAATGCCTCGAATGGTAGAGGAGATGTTATACTCTGCAATGGAAGATTTTTTTGTAGATATTATTGTTGGACAAGGTCCTAGTGCTCATCCAGTTCACTTTCCTTTGCCACCATTTACATTGATTGGAGCAACTACCAGAGCTGGTTTGTTATCGGCACCTTTGCGTGATCGTTTTGGGATTGTTTCACATATGGAGTACTATACTGTGACTGATTTAAAAGACATTGTTTTACGTTCAGCAGATGTTTTTCAAACACAGATTGATTTAACTGGGGCACATGAGATTGCTCGCCGTTCAAGAGGCACCCCACGGATTGCCAATCGTTTATTGAAACGGGTTCGTGATTTTGCTCAAGTTGAAGCAGATGGTGTTGTCAGTCAAGAGATTGCAGATGAAGCATTAGCCTTATTACGTGTAGATCAAGAAGGCTTAGACTTTATTGACCAAAAAATGCTACGAACAATGATTGAATTGTATCAAGGCGGACCAGTTGGCTTGTCAACGATTGCTGCCAATATTGGTGAAGAAACGGAAACGGTGGAGGATATGTATGAGCCGTATTTATTGCAAATGGGTTTCTTACAGCGAACTCCTCGTGGCCGAATGGTGACAAAACAAGGTTATGAACATCTAGGATATCCATATAAGACAGAATAGTAGGAGAAATGTAAAATGTTAACAACAAAAGATTTTGATTTTGATTTACCAGAAGAATTAATTGCTCAAACCCCATTAGCAGATCGCTCTGCTTCTAAGTTGCTGATTTTAGATGGTCAGACAGGTGCTATAGAAGATCAGCATTTTACTGATATTCTTGCGGAATTAAATGCTGGAGATGCATTAGTCATGAACGATACTCGAGTATTGCCTGCCAGATTATATGGAACAAAACCAGATACGGGTGGACATTTAGAAGTCTTGTTATTAAAAAATACGACTGGTGATCAATGGGAAACGTTAGTCAAACCAGCGAAACGAGCTAAAGTTGGAACAGAGATTTTATTTGGTGATGGTCGCTTAAAAGCAGTTGTTGTGGAAGAGCTAGAGCATGGTGGACGGATTATTGAGTTTAGCTATGAAGGGATTTTTCTAGAAGTATTAGAATCCCTAGGTGAAATGCCTTTACCTCCTTATATTAAAGAACGTTTAGATGATAGTGAACGTTACCAAACAGTTTATGCTAAGGAGAATGGATCAGCTGCAGCTCCAACAGCCGGTTTACACTTCACAGAAGACTTGTTGGAGAAAATTAAAGCAAAAGGTGTTCAATTGGTTTTCTTAACCTTACATGTAGGATTAGGAACCTTTAGACCAGTTAGTGTTGATTCAATTGAGGATCATGAAATGCATTCAGAATTTTATCGTTTATCAGAAGAAAGTGCAGCAGCTTTGAGAGAAGTGAAGGCTCAAGGCGGTCGGGTAGTTGCGGTCGGGACAACATCTATTCGGACACTAGAAACAATTGGAACTAAGTTTAATGGTGAAATCAAAGCAGATAGTGGTTGGACAAGTATTTTTATTGTACCTGGTTATACATTTAAAGTTGTAGATGCTTTTTCGACCAATTTTCATTTGCCGCAATCAACATTAGTGATGTTAGTTAGTGCTTTTGCTGGACGCGATCATGTTTTAGCAGCCTACCAACATGCAATTGATGAAAGATATCGTTTCTTTAGCTTTGGCGATGCAATGTTTGTAAAATAAAACTACAAAAAAACAGTTGGCTTTTCATCGCCAACTGTTTTTTTATCTATCAGAGAGGATACAAGTAAATCAATAGTACATTTTAACTAAGAGTGAGGTCGATCTTTAAATTTCTTTCTAAAACAAAATTCGGTTCTTACTTTACTTCTTCGATTCTATTCCTAACACTTACGAAAAACACTTTTTACTGTACTTAACTAAATGAGCGAAACAGTGGAAATCTGTAATCTTAAAACACGATATTTGATTTAACTTGCTCTTTTACAAAAAATTGTAACAAATGAGAAATTTTTCTGATTTACTTGTATAATCATCTCTCTTACTATCTAGAGTATAACATGCTAAGTAAGCGTTTGCAATAGATATGCTTTTATATTTTAGTATTCAAAAGAAGAATTTTGATAGAATTGATCAATTCTATAGTATTATTCGTACTTAATGGTCATTCAGATAAAATTAAACAAGAACTTCAAAATGGAAAACATACCCTAATAAGTTGTTACCGTACTTTTATAACCTTACTGTATGCTGATGGTTCTGAAAATAGAGGTTATGAATTACACTCTACTAATGATTCTGCATAAGTTTTCAATCAATTCCGAATACCAGAAAATCTGAAAATGAGTCTCAAAGATGAGAAAAAAATTTTATAATAGAAAAGCAATGTCAAATTTTAATTATAGAGATTTTTTTGATGATCATATTCACTGACAAGCTGCCTATCGGATTTTGGAAGGAAGAGGAATAACTAAGATATTAATTGGACTCATCCATTGGCAGGAAGCATTTTACAATTGAATCTAGAAAATAAGAATAAAAAGGATTTTTGAGCTGTTTTAATCTGTTAGATCGAAGCAATTTAAGTTTAAGACTAGTCCATCTATCTTTTTATTTTATCTAATTTAAACTTCATACGTAGCATTCATTTTTTATAGAAAATTTAAATGGTTTTACTAATAATATTCAATCGATCAAAAGTCCGATTGCTCTAAAAATTAGGCTGTGCTATACTGGTGTGTAATGAAAAGTAACTACTTGCTTTTTTTATAGAAAATAAAAAATTCGTTCTAATTTAATTTATATTATGGAAGGTGTGAGTCCGATAGATGAGAAACAGATAACTGGTACGCAACAGCGGATTATTGATGCTGCATTGCACCTTATTTCTCAAGTTGGATATAAAAGTACAACAACCAAGTTAATTGCACAAGAGGCTGAGGTCAATGAAACGACAATCTTTAAAAATTTCAAATCAAAAGAAGCCTTGATGAATGTTGCTTTTAAACAGCATGCAAATCAAATTAAAGAAGAGGTTGATACTTTTTTTCAACAGGATTTTAAAGATTCAAGAGATTTATTAAAACGCACAGGACACTTTATTCAAGATACCTATACAAAGCATCGTTATGTAGTTATTGGTTCAATTAAAGAAGTCGGCAATGAAAAAGCAAAAACAATTTTTAATTATAAGCAAGAATACATTAATGCCATGCTTTCGGAAAAGCTACAAGAATTTCCTGATGCAGAACATTTTTGTCAAAAAGATTATGAAACAATCAGCTTTATTTTTAATAATGCTATTGTTGCATTATTGCTCCAAGAAATTGGACAGGCGGATGGAGAATCAGTAGAGTCTAAAATTACTTTAGAAAATATTATTGATATGACATTACGTCCATTTGAAGAAGAAAATGATTGAGATTGAAAAATAGGAGAAGATAAAAATGACAGAACCAGCAATTAAATACCGTTTAATTAAGAAAGAAAAACATACGGGAGCCCGTCTTGGTGAGATTATTACGCCACATGGTACATTCCAAACACCAATGTTCATGCCTGTTGGAACACTAGCAACTGTTAAAAGTATCGCCCCAGAAGAGCTAGATGCAATGGGAGCCGGAATTATTTTAAGTAATACGTATCATTTATGGTTACGTCCAGGTGAAGATATTGTCGAAGAGGCTGGTGGCTTGCATAAATTCATGAATTGGGACAAAGGAATCTTAACGGATTCTGGCGGCTTCCAAGTATTCTCATTAAGTGATATGCGTCGTATTGAAGAAGAAGGCGTTCATTTTAGAAATCATCTAAATGGTTCAAAAATGTTTTTATCTCCTGAAAAAGCAATTAATATTCAAAATAAATTAGGTCCAGATATTATGATGAGCTTTGATGAATGCCCACCATTTGACGAAAGCTTTGATTATGTGAAAAAGTCAGTCGAACGAACTTCTCGTTGGGCTGAGCGTGGCTTAAAAGCTCATGCAAATCCAAATACACAAGGCTTATTTGGAATTATTCAAGGGGCAGGTTATAAAGAATTGCGTCAACAAAGTGCTCGTGATTTGATTTCTATGGATTTTCCAGGCTATTCAATTGGCGGTTTATCCGTTGGTGAACCCAAACATTTAATGAATGAAGTTCTTGATTACACAACGCCACTGATTCCAGATGACAAACCACGTTATTTGATGGGGGTTGGATCAGCAGACTCGCTAATTGATGGAGTTATCCGTGGGATAGACATGTTTGATTGTGTCTTGCCAACTAGAATTGCTCGTAATGGTACATGTATGACAAGCGCTGGACGCTTAGTTGTGAAAAATGCTAAATTTGAAAGAGATTTCCGCCCAATTGATGAAAAATGTGATTGCTACACATGTAAAAACTATACGCGTGCTTACATTCGTCATTTAATTAAAGCAGATGAAACATTTGGTTTGCGTTTAACAAGTTACCACAACTTATACTTCTTGCAAAACTTAATGAAAAATGTTCGTCAAGCCATTATGGATGACAATTTGCTTGAATTCCGTGAAGCTTTTTTTGAAGAATATGGTTTTAATAAACCAAATGCCAAAAACTTCTAATAAAATGAAGAGAAACAAAGGAAATTACTAGCTGAAAATCAAAAAGTTTGTTACAGTATATAATGAACTGTTTTTCAAAGTATAGAAATGGAGTGAATCGTACATGTCAGGAATAATTAGCTTTTTACCATTCATTGCAATCATTGGAGTGTTTTACTTCTTCATGATGAAGCCGCAAAAAAAGGCTGCAGATGAAAAGAAAAAAATGATGGATTCTCTAAAAAAAGGAGATCATATTGTTACAATCGGTGGACTACATGGTGAAGTTGATGAAGTCAATGAATCTGATAAAACCGTTTCTCTTGATTGTGATGGCATCTATTTAACTTTTGAAAGAGCTGCAATTGCTCGAATTCTACCTTCAACACCAGCAGAACCTGTTGTTTCAGAAGTATCTTTAACAAAAGAAGAAGTTTCTGTTGATGAAGCAACTGAAGAAGTTGTCATTGAGGAAGACGTTTTAGATGTAACAAAAGAAGATGAAACAAAATAAATTGTCATTTACTAAGACTTGGAAAAAAGCCATTGGTTTTTTTCTAAGTTTTATTTATTTATCTCACAGTTTTTGTTCAACTATTTGAAGGAGGATTACTTTATTAATTCTTGTCAATTAGGTATGATAAACGTAGTTAGATAAAATTAATTTGGAGAGGTTTGAGGTGTGTTAAGATGAAAGAGAAGGTTCAGCTTTTCATGAAGTGGTTTCAAAAAAATTTAACTTGGGTAAAACTCTTTTTTATTGGATTTATTTTATTATTTGTACTTTCTCAAGTATTAAAAATTGCATCAGATATTAACTATCAGGAATTAAAAAGTAGTTTGTTTTCTCAAAGTCCAATTGCCGTTATTTTAATGTTTGTTTTAGGATTGATTGCGGTACTACCAATGATGTTATATGATTTTACAATTGTAAAACTTTTACCAGGTGAATTTAGTTGGATGCATATTTTTAAAGCCGGTTGGATTACGAATACTTTTACGAATATTGGTGGTTTTGGTGGGTTTTTAGGAGCCTCATTACGCGCAACTTTTTTTGGAAAAGATGCTAGTCATAAAGAAATTATTTTAGCAATTTCAAAAATCGCCTTATTTCTATTGTCTGGTTTATCCATTTATTCATTGATTGGATTAATTAGTTTAGCGATCCCAAATTACGCAACGAATTTTCAAGATTATTGGCCATGGTTATTAGGTGGCGCTTCTTATTTTCCAATTGTCTTTATTTTTACTAAGATAAAAAGCAAAACCTTATTTGAAGATTTACCTCTAAGACGCGAATTAGTCTTAATAGGTGCTTCCATTTTAGAATGGGGTTCAGCATTGGGTTTCTTTATTGTTATTGGTTATTTATTGCAAGAACCAGTGAACTTAGTTGATATTTTTCCGATATTTATCATCGCATCGATTATTGGAATTGTTTCCATGGTGCCAGGTGGAATTGGAACGTTCGATGTATTTATGATTTATGGGCTAGGACAAATTGGTGTATCAAAAGAATTAGCAGTTGTTTGGTTGTTATTTTATCGAATTTTTTACTATATTATTCCATTTTTGATTGGGATTTTATTTTTTGCTCATGATGGCGGTAGTAAAGTAAATACTTATTTAGATGGATTACCGAAACAACTCATTCAAAAGGTTGCCCATGTATTTTTAGTAGTGTTTGTTTATTTCTCTGGATTTATGATGATTTTGATTTCAACTGTCCCAAATCTAGCCTTTCATAATCATTTTTTTGCAAGGCTCTATCCTTTTACCTTTTTCTTTATTACTCAGCTGAGTAATGTTATTTTTGGGTTCTTGTTATTGGGCTTAGCACGGGGGATTGAAAGCAAAGTGAAGAAGGCTTATTGGCCGACTATTATTATTTTAGGTTTTGGAATTGTGAATACGTTACAAAAAGATTTTTCTTGGAGTTTAACGTTCTTTTTAGCTTTTGTAGTTTTTTGTGTTTATCTAGCACGTAATGAATTTCAGCGGGTAAAATTAGTTTATTCTTGGGGGAAAGTCTTTGTTGATGGAGGCGTCGTTTTTGGAACGTTATTCTTCTATATTATCTTAGGATTTTTAAATTCTCCGCGGTTTCACCAGCAACGACGAGTTCCTAGAAATTTACTATTTCCTTCACATTCTATGTGGTTGATTGGATTTATTGGAGTAGTAGTAGGGATTGTTAGTTTTCTTTTGATTGTGAATTATTTGATGCGTTCCAAATTAACAATTGGCGTTGCTTTCGATGAAACACGTTTGAAAAAATTACTTGCTGAATTTGGTGGCAATGAGGTCAGTCATCTTGTTTTTTTACGCGACAAGAATTATTATTTTTATCAAATCGATGATGGCAGTGAGCTTAAAGATCAGCTAGTTTTTCAATTTAAAAAAGAAGCAGATAAGTTAATTATTATGGGAGAACCTTTTGGAAATAAGCAGTATTTAGAAACAGCGATTGTAGCCTTTATGGATGAGGCAGAGCGCTTTGGTTACTGTTTAGTCTTCTATGAAGTTAGCGGTGATCTCGTGACGATTTTACATGAATTAGGCTATGACTTTATGAAAGTCGGTGAAGAAGGGCATGTTGAATTGGCTGAGTTTACGTTATCTGGGAAGAAACGGCGTGCTGAACGAGCGTTGGTGAATAAGATTGAACGCGAAAATTATCAATTTAGAATGGTTGAACCACCATTTACAGCGGAATTTTTAGCTGAAATCAAAGAGGTATCCGATAGCTGGTTAGATAAGCGTCAAGAGAAAAGTTTTTCATTAGGTTTTTATGATGTTTATTATTTAAACCAAGCGCCGATAGCGGTTGTAGAAGATGAAAAAGGAACAATTGTGGCTTTTGCTTCTATGATGCCTAGTGAAACGGAAAAACTTATCTCTATTGATTTGATGCGTCATGACTTACAAAAGGCTCCTTCAGGTGTAATGGATTATTTATTTGTGAAACTATTTGAACTAAATCGTGAAGCGGGTTATGTAGAGTTTAATATGGGAATGGCGCCACTTTCTAATGTGGGAGTAACTAGATATAGTTTTCTAAGTGAACGAGTTGCTAGATTAATCTATCGCTTTGGTACGAAATTCTACGGTTTTGTTGGTTTACGTAACTACAAAGAGAAATATGTGACCACTTGGATTCCAAAATATGTGGCTTTTCGCAAAAAAAATTCGATTCTATTTACTATGTTGCAATTAGTTATTGTCGTAGGGAAAAAAAAGACCTACATTGAAGAAGAGTAGTGTTATAATAGAGAGACTAATTTATATGGAAAGGAGGGTGTCCGTTGCAACAGAAAAAACCAATTATATCCTATGAACGCATCGAACCTTGGCTAGCTTTAAAAGTTAAAGAGTTTGCTAAATTGGGATATCCTTATATATCAGAGGATGATTTGTGGAATTTTCTAATTAGTTTTCGCTGGAAGCGGGCTACTCCAGACCACTATTATCAGCAAATTAAACAAATTGTCACTCTCACTCCAAATGATTATTTGGATTTTGCTTCATTGCAAGCACAAATTTATCAAGTAGAATCCTTAGAAGAGATGGATTTAGACGGACTTTTATAAAAGTGAAGAACTAAGTGAGCGATCGAAAACTATTATATTTGAATAAAATCCATTAAATGAAAAGTAAGAAACTGCAAGAAATCAGCATTTGTAAAAATGGATTTCTTGCAGTTTTTTCAATTTTAAAACTTATGTGCCAGTCTCTTAGTTTTTTTACTCAGAATCATACTTATAAGTTATTTAAATTACAGTTAGCAGAAGCTTTAATTAAGCGGATCTTTTATTCTTTACAGAGAATGTACGTTCGTGGTAAACTCGTATTAATTAAATATGATTGTATCAATTCATAGAGAAAAGAGGAATGAGATGAACTCAGAGGTGACGACTTATATTAATAATTTGGACAAACCTTGGAAAGTTACATTGACAAATGAACTAAGAGAGCTTGTGCATGAAAATATACCTGATATAGAAGAAAAAATTCAATACAAGAAACCACACTTTTTAAAAAATGGTCACTACGCAGCGGTTATCTCACCAAGCAAAGATGCCATTGCTTTTATGATTATGAATACTGAAAAAATTGAATTTCCTAAAGAGTTTTCAGGACCTAAAGAACGAAAATGGATCAAAATAACGGAAGGTCAAACAGTTGATTTTGAAATGTTAAAAAGTTTTTTATTAGAAGCCACAAAAGATTTATAAGAGAGTGAAACAAAAATCATAAAAAATGGAAATGATAAGCAATCCAGTTTTTCATAATAGAGTGACCCCAAAAAGTCTAACTTTTTGGGGTCACTCTATTTTTTACGTAATTGAATTCATATTCTCCAATTCGGTAAAGTTTATATTTACTGATTTATTTGTGATTGATTTAGTAAAAAAAATTTCGTTTAGTAGAGTGTATACTAGAGATAGTTAGTAGTTTAAACTCTCTTTGTGATAAAAGTTCAAAAGTTATCTTTATTTTTTTTAATGACTGAACTTTGAAATATCTATATGTTTATTGTTTTAAAACCTTATAAATTGCTGTTTTTATTGTTTTTTTGTGTTTTAGTGAAAAAAATCACAAAAAACTATTTACAAATCATTTAAAACAGGTTATGATGTTCTTGTGAAGTAATTAACAATTAAAAAATCAAGTTTTTAAATCATAGGAGGAACCAAAAAATGGCAAAGACTAAAACAGAAAAAACAGTAGCAGTGGAAGAAAATAATGTTCAAACAACAATTGATGCTTTAGCAACAAAAGGACAAGCAGCATTAAAAGTATTAGAAACATTTGATCAAGAAAAAATTGATTACATTGTACATCAAATGGCAATGGCAGGGTTAGATCAACATATGCCACTAGCTAAAATGGCTGTTGAAGAAACTGGCCGTGGAGTTTACGAAGACAAATGTATTAAAAATATGTTTGCAACGGAATCTATTTGGAACTCAATTAAACATAATAAAACAGTTGGTGTCATCAGTGATGACCAACAAACTCAAATCACTGAAGTTGCGACTCCAGTTGGCGTTGTTTGTGGGGTAACTCCTGTTACTAATCCGACTTCAACAACAATGTTTAAAGCTATTATCTCACTTAAAACACGTAACCCAATTATTTTTGCTTTCCATCCATCAGCACAAAAATGTTCATCAGCTGCTGCTAAAGTATTATATGATGCAGCAATCAAAGCTGGTGCTCCAGAAGGATGTATCCAATGGGTTGAACAACCTTCAATTGAAGCAACAAACACATTAATGAATCACCCTGATATTGCAATTGTTTTAGCAACTGGTGGATCTGGAATGGTTAAATCAGCTTATTCAACTGGTAAACCAGCTCTTGGAGTTGGACCTGGTAACGTACCAAGTTATATCGAAAAAACAGCTAAAATCAAACGTGCAGTTAATGATGTGATTGCATCAAAATCATTTGATAATGGAATGATCTGTGCTTCAGAGCAAGCAGTAATCGTTGATAAAGAAATTTACAATGAAGTGAAAGCTGAATTTGAAAAACATCAAGTATACGTTGTAAAACCAAATGAATTAGCTAAGTTAGAAGCAGTTGTTATGAATGAAGGTAAATATGCAGTTAATGCAGCAATTGTTGGAAAACCAGCTTATGAAATTGCTAAATTAGCCGGTATTAATGTACCAGAAAAAACTAAAATCTTAATCGCTGAAATCGATGGTGCTGGTGAAAAATATCCATTATCACGTGAAAAATTATCTCCAGTATTAGCGATGATTAAAGCAACTAGTACAGAACATGCATTTGAATTATGTGACACAATGCTTGAACTAGGCGGATTAGGTCACTCTGCAGCAATTCATACCTTAAATGACGATCTTGCTCGTGAGTTTGGTATCCAAATGAAAGCTTGTCGTATTCTTGTTAACTCTCCGACTGCCCAAGGCGGTATTGGTGACTTATATAACAACATGATTCCTTCATTAACATTAGGTTGTGGTTCTTACGGTAAGAACTCTGTTTCTAAAAACGTATCAACAATTAACTTAATGAACGTCAAAACAATCGCGAAACGGAGAAATAATATGCAATGGTTTAGACTTCCTTCAAAAATCTATTTTGAAAAAAATTCATTACAATATTTACAAAAAATGGAAAACGTAGAACGCGTCTTCTTAGTATGTGATCCAGGTATGGTTCAATTTGGCTATGCTGACTTAGTTATGAAAGAATTAAACAAACGCAACAACAGCGTTCAAGTTGAAGTATTCTCGCAAGTTGAGCCTAACCCATCTACAAATACTGTTGAAAAAGGTACTGAAGCAATGTTAGCCTTCAATCCAGACACAATCATCGCTCTTGGTGGTGGTTCGGCAATGGATGCTGCTAAAGGTATGTGGTTATTCTTTGAAAAACCAGAAACTGAATTCTTTGGCGCTAAACAAAAATTCTTAGATATTCGCAAACGTACGTACAAAATCCCAGCATTAACAAAAACACAATTTGTCTGTATCCCAACAACTTCTGGTACTGGTTCTGAAGTAACGCCATTTGCGGTTATTACAGATAGTGAAACACATGTTAAATACCCATTAGCAGATTATGCATTAACACCAGATGTAGCAATCATTGATCCGCAATTTGTTATGAGTGTACCTAAATCAGTTACTGCTGATACAGGAATGGATGTTTTAACTCATGCAATTGAATCATATGTGTCAGTAATGGCAAGTGATTACACTCGTGGTTTAAGCTTACAAGCAATCAAATTAGTCTTTGAAAACCTACGCAACTCATATGATTTAGCTAACGAAGAAGCTAGAGAAAAAATGCACAATGCATCAACAATGGCGGGTATGGCCTTTGCCAATGCATTCTTAGGAATTAACCACTCAATCGCACACAAAATTGGTGGAGAATACAACATTCCTCATGGTCGTACAAATGCAATCTTAATGCCTCATGTTATCCGTTACAATGCAAAAGATCCTTCTAAACATGCATTGTTCCCTAAATATGAATTCTTCCGTGCAGACGAAGATTACGCTGATATTGCTCGCTTCATGGGCTTCAAAGGAAAAAATACAGCTGAATTAGTTGAATCTCTAGTACAAGAAATCATTAAATTAGGTAAAGATGTAAACATTGATATGAGTTTGAAAGGTCAAGGCGTTACTCAAGAAGTTCTTGATAATACTGTAGACAACATGGCTGAATTAGCATTTATGGATCAATGTACAACTGCAAATCCTAAAGAGCCTTTAATCAGCGAATTGCGTCAAATCATTATTGATTCTTATAAAGGTGAGTAAGCTTACTTTTATTAACAAAATGAACTAAACTCCAATCAAACCTATTCGCTTGATAAGATTCAGGCGAATAGGTTTTTTATGGACAATTCATGTCAGATTTAAGAATTGTGCTTGATATTTAACGAAATATTCGATAAGATAGTGTATAAACTTTAAATGAATTAGAGTTTAATGTGCTAATTGGGAATAACTTGAAAAAGAAAGGTGAAATTGATGACACCTAATAAAGAAGACTATTTAAAAATTATATTTGAACTTGGCGGAGCTCATACTAAAGTCAATAATAAGCAGATTGTTTCTGGCTTAAATGTATCAGCTGCTTCAGTTAGTGAAATGATGTCTAAACTATTAAAAGAAGGTTTTGTTGAGCATACACCTTATCAAGGAGTGCAGTTAACGGATGCTGGTCTTTTGAAAGCAGGCATTTTAGTCCGAAAACATCGTTTATGGGAAGTTTTTTTAGTAGAAAACTTAGGTTATTCATGGAATGAAGTACATGATGAAGCCGAAGTATTGGAGCATGTCACCTCCACTATTTTATCTGATCGTTTAGAAGAATATTTAGAGTTTCCTAAAAATTGTCCTCATGGCGGAGTAATTCCTGATCGAGATGGCAGAATTATTGAAAGAGAATTGCAAACATTAATTGAAATGAAAATAAACGATACAATTCAAATTCAACGAGTGTTAGATGATCGTGAATTACTTGATTACCTCGTTTCAGTTGGATTAGAAATTGGGGATCAATGTACTATTATTGAAATCGGAGCCTATGAAGGACCAATTACGTTATTAAAAGGAACCGAAAAGATTCAGATTAGTCATAAAGCGGCTTGTAATATTTTTATTCAAGCAATTTAATTGAAGCTTAGATTTGTAATCTATAATCTTAAAATGATTTAGATGCAATTCATAAGCTTTTTTTATCACTTGGAAAGAACTTATGTTCGTGTTATACTAATAGAAAATGGAGGTGTAGAAAGATGAGAAGTAGTGTTATTCAGTTTGATGAACCTATTCGTGATACTTCCCGTAAAATTATTCATGTGGATATGGATGCTTTCTACGCCTCTGTTGAAGAACGTGAAAATCCGTCATTAAAAGGGAAACCGTTAGTAATAGCTCGACATCCAAAAGATAATGGTGGACGTGGTGTTGTGACAACGGCAAATTATGAAGCGAGAAAGTTTGGTATTCATTCAGCTATGAGTGCTCAAAAGGCTTATGAACTTTGTCCAGAAGCTATTTTTGTTCCTGGTCGTCATGAACTTTATTCAGAAGTTTCAGCAAGTATTCATGAAATATTTAAACGTTTTACAGACATCATCGAACCTTTGTCATTAGATGAAGCTTATTTGGATGTTACAGAAAATAAAAAAAATATTAAAAGTGCAACTAAAATTGCTGCTTTAATTCAACAAGCAATCTATGAAGAATTACATTTAACCTGTTCAGCAGGTGTTTCCTATAATAAATTTATAGCAAAACTTGCCTCAGATTATCAAAAACCTTCAGGTATTACGGTAATTCCTCCTGAAAAAGCATATGAATTTCTAAATAATCTAGAAATCAGCAAATTTTATGGCGTTGGGAAAAAGACTGCTGAGAAAATGTATCAATTAAACATTTTTAATGGAGCAGATTTATATCAGAAAGATGAGTTAGAATTAATTCACTATTTTGGGAAAATGGGCTATTCGCTTTATAGAAAAGTTCGTGGGATTGATGATTCACCAGTTCGCGTTTCCCGTGAGCGTAAGTCAATTGGTCGAGAGCATACGTATGGTAAACCATTAACAACAGAAGAGGAAGTATTAGCAGAGTTACGATTTTTAGCTGGAAAAGTTCAAGCATCTTTAGAACGCAATCAAAAACATGGCAAGATTATTGTTGTAAAATTACGCAATTCTGATTATGAGACAATTACTAGACGAGTGAGCTTACCAACTTATACAAAGAGTAGTGAAGAGATTTTCTTTCATGCTCAAAGTTTGTGGGAAGATGCTGGAAGTTTGGAAAAAGGAATCCGTTTATTAGGTATAACCGTGACTGGATTAGATCCTCAGGCTTTTGAGAATATTGTATTGCCTTTATGGTCGAATAAATCTTACTCTTGAATACTGATATTTATTTAAACTGTATGTGTTTTATGATAGATTGAGAAGAGAAGTAGGTTGGAGGAAAATAGGGTATGAATAATTAATTATACCGGCAGCTATTAAGGATGTTTGGCGTTTATGTGACTGGCTAAAATGATGCCACAAGTTATTGAAACGGTAATTACTAGGGAGCAAATGGGAGTAGTTGGGTCAACGTATAAATAACTTTATCAATTAGAAGACAGAATGCAATTTCATATTTTGACTTATTCAGAAAATATGCTAGTTATACATTTGATTTTAGTGAAGAAGATAGTGGGCTTAATCTGATGTGGACATGGATGCCTTTATTTATGCGAAAACACACCATTCGGAAGTGGACTCAGTCAATGATGGAGAGAGTCAAAATACAAGTCTTAAAAAGTGAATAAAGATTAAAGTATACTAGATAGAGTTTAAGCTAGTATACTTTTTTACTATATATAAGGTGTGCTTTTTTTATTAATCGGGATTATCAGTTGTAATTAAATAAAAATAACGCTATAATTAAATAATACTGATACAGTTTTTTTAGGAAAGTATAACACACTAAATAGAAACTTTAGATGGATAATACAAGGTATCAACCGTCATGTGTCATTTTTATAACCAATACAGATTGAATAATTTTAACTGTTCTTTTTATTACAGGAAATAAATTCATGAGAAACATTTTTTATTCAGAATATACCGCTTTATTTAGCAACATGGAGTGAAGGAAGAATGCTGATACAAACTCACTAGAATGGTTGATGAATGTTAAAAAAATAAATTGAACCGATTCACTATATGAGCTAGTTCATTTAATTAATCAAAGATAAAAAGCTCTCATATCATATTAGAGAAGTAAAACTTATTTAAAGTATGAGGACAGTTGTTTAAGCAACTGAATAGTAGTGAAACGGAGGGGCGAGAGATGCCTACAAAGCATGATCAGATATTGGCGTACATTGAGACACTTCCTGTTGGGGAACGAATTTCGGTGCGCTTGATTGCAAAAAACTTACAAGTAAGCGAAGGAACCGCTTATCGAGCAATTAAAGAAGCTGAAAATATTGGCTTAGTTTCAACGATTCAACGAGTTGGAACTATCCGAATTGAACGTAAAATGAAAGAACATTTTGAAAAATTAACCTTTGGTGAAGTTGTAAAAATCATTGAAGGAGATATTTTAGGTGGGATATCAGGACTAGATAAAACCTTAAATAAATTTATTATTGGTGCTATGACTGAAGAAGCAATGCTACGTTATATTACACCTGGCTCATTGATGATTGTTGGGAATCGTATTGGCGCCCAACGTTTAGCATTAGAAAATGGAGCAGCGGTACTAATTACTGGTGGCTTTGATACAAATGATGAAATTGTTGAATTAGCTAATCAATTGGAGATGCCAGTTATTCGGACAACGTATGATTCGTTTACTGTCGCGACGATGATTAACCGAGCGATGACGGATCAATTGATTAAAAAAGACATTATGCTTGTTGGAGATATTTATACCAATATAGCGAAAACAATGTACTTAAATAGCGAAGATACAGTTGCAGATTACCGGAAACTAAATGATCAAAGTCATCATTCTCGTTTCCCAGTGGTTAACAAAAAAATGCGTTTGATTGGAATTGTTACAGCTAAAGATGTTGTTGGAAAACAAGATACTTTAGGGATTGATCGAGTAATGACGAAAGAACCGTCCTACGTTAAAACTCATATGAGTGTTGCCAGTGTAGGTCATTTAATGATTTGGGATGGTTTAGAGGTCATGCCCGTTGTTATGGATGATTTAACTTTAATGGGGATTATTTCTCGTCAGGATGTTATGAAGGCGATGCAATTAGCTCAGCGCCAACCACAAGTTGGAGACACAATCGCGGATCAAATTGCGGAACAACTAGAATTGGTTAATACAGATCCAGCTGAATGGGGATCCGCGATTCCAGCCTTTAAATTCACTGTAAGTCCTCAAATGACGAATAGTGTTGGAACCATTTCATTTGGTGTCCTAAGTGAATTAATTGCGAATGCTTCACAACGTACGTTACTCGCTTATCAAAAACGCAATGCAGTAATTGAACAGATGAACTTACATTATTTTAAAATGATTCAACTTGAAAGTGAACTAGAAATCAAACCCCGTGTTTTAGAAATTGGTCGTCGTTCTTCTAAGCTAGATTTAGAAGTTTATATTGAAAATACTTTGGTGGCAAAAGCTATCGTGATTTGTCAATTAATGGAACGAACCTAAGAAGAATGAAAGAAAAGAGGAAAATTATGAGTCAGCAACTATTTGATCAAATTCTAACTGAAATTGAAAACTATCAAACGATTATTGTTCATCGTCATCAGCGTCCAGACCCTGATGCACTAGGTTCTCAAGGTGGACTAGTTGAAATTCTTAAAGCAAGTTTTTCTGAAAAGCACATTTTAAAGGCAGGTGGCTCAGTAACGGGATTGGAGTTTCTTTCTCAAATGGATTCCGTTAAACCTACTGATTATCAAAATGCATTAGTTATTGTGACGGATACGGCTAATAGTCCGAGAATTAGTGGTGATGAGTATGCTTTGGGAGCGAAGTTAATTAAAATTGATCATCATCCAAACGATGATCCTTATGGTGATATTGTTTATGTGAATACTAAGGCAAGTAGTTGTAGTGAAATTATTGTTGATTTTTATAATGCTCATCAAGCAAAATTAACAATGACAGATGAAGCCGCTCGTTTATTGTATGCTGGAATTGTTGGAGATACTGGACGCTTTTTATATCCAGGAACAACTGTTCATACGCTACAAGTTGCAGCTGAATTAATGCACTATCATTTTTCTGCACCAGAATTAAATAATCAATTGAATACAATGAGTCATTCAGTAGCCTTATTGTCTGGCTATGTCTTGCAAAATATTGAAATTGATGAGTTAGGTGTTGGACGTGTTATTTTATCTCAAGAAATATTAAAAGATTTTGGTGTTGAAGATTCAGAGACAGCTGCTGTCGTTTCTTTACCAGGTAGTGTAGAAGGAGTATTGTTGTGGTGTATCTTTGTTGAACAACCAGAAGGTTACTTCCGTTGTCGCTTACGTTCGAAAGGACCGGTTATTAATGAAATTGCTAAACGTCATCATGGTGGCGGTCATCCTTTAGCAAGTGGCGCGAATGCCAAAGATTTAGCTGAAGTTGCTGAAATTACTAATGAGCTTGAAGAAGCTGCTAAAGATTGGCTAAACTAAATAGTAAAAATAAAACTCTTTCTTTTTGTCATACGATAAAAGAAAGAGTTTTTTAAATTTATCTGAAGATTGGTGAAATATCCTCATTATTCTAAAAAAAATGGTACTATGTGGTTAGAGAAGTGATGATGCACAAAGAGAGGAGTCAAAAATGAGAATCATAAAAAAATTAATTAGCTTAGTTTTGCTCATAACAATTTCGTTAGGCATTGGTTATTACTTTGGTACTCAAAATACAGGTAATTCTGTGATGAATCAATTTGCTGAAATCATCTCCAAATCAAATAAAACTAAAAAAGAGCAACTAGTCTCGAATGTAACTTCTTCAGAGGAAGAGCAAGTAAATCAAAAAGAAATAAAAAATTCAGATTTAGCAATTATTGAAGCTAAAATCCATAAACTTGTCAATGAAGAACGAGTGAAGCAAGGCGTACCAGCTCTTGTTATTAACCAACAATTAGTTAATGCTAGTAGGCAACGTTCTAAGGAAATTGTGACGGATTTTTCTCATGAAAGAGACGGGGAATCGAGCTTTTCAATTTTTAAAGAACCTGAATATAGTTATGTTTATCAGGCTGTTGGCGAGAATATTGTAATGGCTACTTATCAAGGGACTCCAGAAGATATGGGAAGTTACTTTTTCAAGTTATGGAAAGAAAGTCCAGGGCATTATGAAAACATGATTAGTCCTAAATTCACCGAAGTTGGAACAGGTATCTACCTTAAGGATGGCTTGTTATATGGTACACAATTATTTGGGAATCCACGAAAATAAAAAATCATGTTATCAAATCATGTTATATTAGTGTGTTTCATCTGAGTATTTAAACTATAAAAAGGTCTACGAAACTAATCGTAGACCTTTTTTGTTTAGTTAGATTTTGGATTCCAGAACCATTTAAAGCCATCTTTTTCCAATAACTCATCACTGCAAACTGGACCCATTGATTTACTTGGATAGTTAGGGAATTCAGGTGTTTCTTGATCCCACGTATCACGAATAACATCAACAAATTTCCACGATTGTGCAACTTCATCCCAGTGAGTAAAGTTTGTAGCATCACCATTTAAACAATCTAAAATTAGTTTTTCATAAGCTTCAGGGCTATTTGATGATGTTTCAGCCGAGTTCTTATGTTTCAGATTTAGCAACTCTGTTTCTAAACCAGGACCAATTTTTTTAGAGTTTAATTGTAATGAAAAACCTTCTGTTGGTTGAATATAAATAGTTAATACGTTTGGCTCAAGAGCTTCAGTATGGTCATCACTAAATAGATTCAATGGCATACTCTTAAATTGAATATTGATTTGAGTTCCTTTTTGGCGCAAGTTTTTTCCAGTACGAATATAGAATGGAACGCCTGCCCATCTGAAGTTATCAATTAAAACTTTGCCGGCAACAAATGTTTCGGTAGTTGAGTCTGGAGCAACATTTTTTTCTTCACGGTAATCTAAAGAGGTAACGCCATCAACTGTACTTGCTCCATATTGTCCACGAACAAAATATTTTTGAACTTCTTCTTTAGAATAAATGCGTAAAGAACGTAATGCTTTAATTTTTTCTTCGCGAATTGCTTCATCTTTTAATTCAATCGGTGGCTCCATTGCAAGTAATGAAACTACTTGTAAAATATGATTTTGCACCATATCACGTAGGGCGCCGCTTGTATCGTAATATCCACCACGTTCTTCAACACCTAGTGACTCACTTAAAGTGATTTGAATATTGTCGATATAGCGATTGTTCCACATTGATTCAAAAATAGTGTTGGCAAAGCGAACAGCAGAAATATTTTGAATCATTTCTTTTCCAAGGTAATGATCAATTCGGTAAATTTGTTCTTCTTTAAATGATGCGCGAATCTGTTCATTTAAAGTAGCGGCACTTTCATAATCATGACCAAATGGTTTTTCGATGATTAAACGATTAAACCCTGTATCACTGATTAATTCTTGGTCTTTTAAATGTTCTGTAATGGTTCCAAAAAATTGTGGTGACATTGCTAAATAGTAAATATGATTATCTTCTAATTGGTAAGTGTCATTTAGTTTCTTAGATAATTGCTTCAGTGTTGAGTAATGTTCTGCGTCGGTAACATTGTGGGCTTGATAATAAAAATGACTAGCAAATTCAAGTGCATCCTCTTTCGATTCCGTTAAGTCTGCAATTGTATCTAGAACAATCTCACGGTAGTACTCATCTGACCATTCTCTTCTAGCCGTTCCAATTACAGCGAACTTTTTATTTAAAAAGCCTTTTTTATACAAACGATAGAGTGATGGATAAAGTTTTCGCCTAGCTAAATCTCCAGTTCCTCCAAAAATGGTGAATAATGCAATCTTTTCTTCAATCATAATAATATCCTCACCTTCAAATCTAATTCACACTAATTAATAGGGGTTATACTATATTGTACTGTTTTATTGTAATAATCGCAATATATAAAATTTAGATTAGAGATTTTATTGCGAATTTTAATCATTTTATAATCTTCTCTAAAGGAAAATAAGATAAATTTGTTGTGAATAGATATTTTAGCTCTGAATCTAGAATTAAGCAGTAATCAAGGGATTTTTATGTTATAATACTAAGGATTGAAATGAGTACGAAGAGAAACGAGGCGAAAATATGGAACATACATTTGAAAAATTTGGTTTGCAACCTTTTTTAATAGAGGCAATTCAAGAGATTGGTTTTAAAGAACCAACAGAAGTTCAAGAAAAATTAATTCCTGAAATTATGAAATCACAAAGTGTTATTGGTCATTCACAAACAGGAACTGGGAAAACACATACTTTCCTTTTACCGTTATTTAATGCAATTGATCCTTTAAAAGAAGAAGTTCAAGTTGTCATTACAACTCCAAGTCGTGAACTAGCTGAACAAATCTACCAAGCAGCTTTACAGCTAGCAAAACACGCACCTGAAAAAATTATCGTTCAAAGTTTTGTTGGTGGGACAGATAAAAAACGTCAATTAGCTAAATTAGCAGGAACTCAACCACACGTGGTTATTGGGACTCCTGGTCGTATTTTAGATATGGTAAGTGAGAATGCCTTACGCGTTCATACTGCACCTGTTTTGGTTATTGATGAAGCAGATATGACGTTAGATATGGGCTTCTTAACAGATGTCGATCAAATCGCTGGCCGTTTGCCAAATAACTTACAAATGTTAGTATTCTCAGCAACAATTCCAACAAAATTACAACCTTTCCTAAAAAAATATATGGAAAATCCGCATTATGAACATATTCAACCAAAATCAATTATTTCTCCAACAATTGAGAACTGGTTAATTTCAACTAAAGGGCGAGATCGTGTTGATGTAGTATATCAACTATTGACGACAGGTACTCCTTATCTAGCGATTGTTTTCGCCAATACAAAACAAAAAGTAGATGAATTAGCAGAGGGCTTAAAATCACGTGGCTTAAAAGTTGCGAAGATTCATGGTGATCTTCCTCCAAGAGAACGTAAACGTGTGATGAAACAAGTGCAAAACCTAGATTATCAATTTGTGGTAGCAACAGACTTAGCTGCTCGTGGAATTGATATTGAAGGAGTATCTCATGTTATTAATGCTGAAATTCCCCGTGACTTAGAGTTCTTTGTTCACCGTGTAGGACGTACAGGACGCAATGGCATGAAAGGAACAGCGATTACCTTATATGCTCCAAGTGATGAAGGCTTAGTGAATGATATTGAAAAGCTAGGAATTACATTTGTACCAAAAACAATTAAAAATGATGAAATCGTAGATACCTATGATCGTAATCGTCGTAATAATCGTGAAAAAACAACGGTTGACGTTTTAAATCCTAGTATGCGTGGGATGGTTCAAAAAGCCAAGAAAAAAGTTAAACCAGGCTATAAAAAGAAAATGGGTCGTACTATTAAAGAGCATAATGAACAAAAACGTCGTGTTGAACGTCGTAGTCAAGCTCGTGCAATTAAAAAAGCAAATAAAAAGAAATAAAAAAAAGCAATTCCTATATACTAGGAGTTGCTTTTTTTATTCTAGACTTCAGCTTTAGGTAACGTTCGTAAAGCTAAATAATAGATATAAACGGTAACGATTAAAGTTAACTGTGTTTGATAATTAATTTGTATACCAAAAATGGTTGTGACAACAAAAAAGAGTGTAGGCAGTGTTGACGCAACTAAGGTCATATTCCAAACTTGACCAAAAGGCAAACGTCGTCTAGTCAAAGCGGTAATTAAATTAGCAAAAACAGTATATAGCAGATTGTTCATTAATGTTAAGATAATGGTCATAAAGAGAATCACAAAAATAGAACTATAGAAGCCTAATTGTTTGATGACTCCTAAGAAATTCTCAACAGATTGATTATCCATACCCTCTAAATCTTGATACTCATAGGTGTTTTCTTGAAAGGGTGTTAAAAAATGCAACCCATCTTTTAGAAAACCAACTCCGATTAATCGATTAGATAGCTGATCTTCAGCATTGGAATCCGTTCCCTTTGGATCAAAAACAAAAGTAAGTGAAGTAGTTTCTTTTGTAAAATTTTTCACTGTTTCTTTAGATGTAAATGTACCATTGGTGATGGTGAAAGGTGGCAGTTCTTTCACGATTTCTTGACCTGCTTGATTGATATTTGAGAGTGTGGAGAAGGTTTCGATTCCAGCCGGAATAGCTGAAATTAAGAGAATAAAGATGAAATAGAGAAAAGCTTTGCCTTTTTTTAATTGAAGAGCTGCCGTTAATTTTTTAGGATCACTTAACGAAGCAATAAATAAGTTAGATAATTGAATAGTCGTCACCCCAGTATAGTTAGATAATTTTTAGGTTAAAGTAAGCTATTAACCTTTCTTCTATTGTAAACTCTTAGGGGATGTTATACAATAGCTCTCAATAAATATCAAAGAAAAATACGAATGATTAGCTATAATCGTAGTTGCAAAGAAGAAAAGTAAAGAATGAATTATGAAAAAATTTTTAAAGGAAGTTAATTGAATTTTTCGGCTTACAGAGACTTATATCAATTTTTGTTAGGAACAAAAGAACAGTTATTAGTTGAAGCAAGTCCTTATGATAAAATAGTGAGAAATGGTGTGGAGGAAAATTAGTAGGATTAGAGTTGATGGAAGTTCGGCAACAATTATCTATGACGAAAAAATTTTGACAAATCTAAGCAGAAGCTTTGAAATTTAGTTGTAGTCATGGTACATTTAATGTGTAGTCAGTGAAAGAGATTACATAAATAAAAAATATTGGGGGAATAGAGAATGACTTATACAGTACCAGAATTACCTTACGGATATGATGCACTTGAACCAACTATTGATACAGAAACAATGCACTTACACCATGATAAACATCATGTGGCATATGTAACTAATTTAAATGCAGCAATTGAAAAACACCCAGAATTAGGCGAAAAAACAATTGAAGAATTAGTTAGCGATTTAGATGCAGTTCCTGAAGATATTCGTGGAGCTGTTCGTAACAATGGTGGCGGACATGCAAACCATTCATTCTTCTGGGAGATTCTTTCTCCAACTGGTGGCGGCGAGCCTACAGGTGATGTTAAAGCAGCGATTGACGAAGCATTTGGTAGCTTTGACAAATTCAAAGAAGCTTTCGCAGCAGCGGCAACAACTCGTTTTGGTTCTGGCTGGGCATGGTTAGTTGTTGATGGCGGCAAATTAGCTGTAACATCAACTGCAAATCAAGATTCACCATTAACAGATGGTAAAACACCGATTTTAGGTCTTGATGTATGGGAACATGCTTATTATTTAAACTATAAAAATGTTCGTCCAGAATACATTAAATCTTTCTGGAATATCGTTAACTGGGATCAAGTAGCAAAAAATTTAGCAGCTGCTAAATAAAGATACATTTAAACCAACTTAGGGGTTCGTTCCCCTAAGTTGGTTTTTTTATTCAGCTTCAGTAGATCCATTTTTACATAAAGCGTTGGTTTCAGATTTAGGTGATGAAAAAAATAAAGATGTTAGAGGGTACTCATTACCCCCAAACATGCTCAGTTCAAAGCGATTATTAAGGATTTCGCTAAATTTATACAAACAATGAAATAAAAAAAGAGCTTTGAAACAAAACGATTTTCCGCTTTGTTTCAGGCTCTTAATTTATCTTAGTTAATGTTAACTCCCAATGCCGAGATTAGCACCAAGGATTGTTGAGGATTAATTGTACAACCTTTTAATAAATCAAAAGACAAAGCAATTTTTTCAAAAATGGATGTGCTAAAATCTAAACCACGAAGATCAGTATTCATAAAGTTGCTGCCATCTAAATTACATTGATCAAATTGAAGCTTCTGCCATTTGATCTCGAAAAAATCACTTTCGATTAAGGCGGTTTCTTCAAAAACAACACGTTTCATTGTTGCGTAACTGAAAAAACTATAATTTCCTTGGCAATCTTTAAAAAGAGTATCTAAAATCATGCCTTCTGAGAAATTGCAACCAACAAATTTACTGCCTTTAAAAATACTGCGATGCAAAATGACACCAATCATTTCTGTATTGCTAATATTGCAACGCTCAAATTCCACATCAAGTAACTCCAGCTGATGAAAGATCATATTTTCAAAAGTAACATTGACGAAGCGAACTTGTTTAAAGCAAACTTTTTCCAATTGGCGATCTGACAACGTACAGTTTTCAAATAAACAATTTTCATAAAATGCTTCATCTTCAATTTCTGTAAAATCAGATGCTGTTAAAGTGGATGAAATTCTAGGTGAATCACGTTTAATAGGTTTCATTTTAGGGTGACTCCTTATCTTTTAGATGAATTTGATTGTGACTATGACGACCTTTAACTAAAAGTAGCTGAGAAGCGACAAGTAATAGAATACTGATCAGGCTAATCAGGGCAGCTACTTTGAAGTAGGGTGTTTGATAACGTATTTCAATTTGGTGCTGACCTTTTTTGATAGGCACAGCCATTAAACTATTTAAAACTTTTTGTGATTTTGTTACTTTTCCATCGATTTTAATTTCCCAGCCAGGACTATAAGGAATGGTTGTCATTAAAATTTGATCGTCCTTATTAATGGTTACATTTCCTTTAAAATAAGTGGAACCGTATTGTTTCACATTCAACTGATTCGCTTTTAAATCCGTCACAATCGATTGAAAAGCCGATTCATTAAAACGGTAAAGATGTAAATTATCTAACCATAAAGAATCTTTTAGGAGTTCAAAGGATAACGTAATTGTTTCACCCTTTTGGCGACTAGCAATATTAATTATTAGTGGGTCACGATATGTTTTATATTGATTTAATACTTCCCCATTTAAATAAATTTTTGCATTTTCAGTTTTGACACTTGGGCCTAAAGTAATATAATACGGATCATCTGTTTGTGGAGTAAATTGGAAATCAACCATTGCTTTTTTATTGGCAATTTGTTTTTTATAGGTGATATTTTGGATATTACCGTTGGCTTGAACATTTTGGAAAACCGTGCTATTAAAGGCAATAGGTGTAAAATAGCGTAGGGCTTCTGTTTGATTATCTAAGCTTTTTAATAATTTTTCCTGTAATTGAACGGGCTGAGCAGTCAGTAAAGGTACTTTTAAGATCTCTTTATTTGCCCCAAAAGCGATAGGTAAGGCATTTGGATTTTGATAAATTGAAATAAAGGTATCTTTGTTTTGTTTTAAATAGTAACGTAAATCAGGTTTGTTTGTCATAACGCCTAATGTTAAGTTGTTTTTAGTTTTCATTTGCTGAGGTTGAATGTAGTTTTCAATTAAATTTTGTGGCAATGGGTTAGTGCTAGTATCGGTATTATTTTCGTTTAACTTACTTAGGGAACTGTTTGACGAGTTGTATAAAGGGCTGCTTTCTGTAACAAAATACTTCATACCAAAAAGAGCATCTGTAAAAAGTGTTCCATTGGAGTAGGTGATAAAACCATTTCCAACAGGGAACCCTAAGTTTCCAAATAAAATTGGGATTTCTTTTTCAAAGGTAGAACTAAAATGAGTGACACTTGGATAATTAAATTGGAAGCTATCATTTTTAGAGCGTAGGAAAGTCTTCTCAACGCGATAAAAATCAGAATCAGTCCCTTGGATTTCATCGATAGCAGCACCAACATCCTTCTTATACTCCATAAAACTATCATTACTAACATAACTTAAGCGAGATAAATCGACGGTTGCATTAATGCTCATTTCTGCTAAAACAACTAGGAAAAAGGCTAATGGTAACCAAAAATAATTCTGAGATTTTAAGATTAATAACAACACTACTAAAATGATAAATAAAGAAGTTAAAATAATCTGCACATCAAAAATGAAATCAAATTTTGTTTTTAACATATAAACAGCCGCAGTAGTTGTCAGTACTAAAATACTGATTACGCCCCAAACGGAAAGGCTTTTTAAACGACTAAATCCGCGGAATCCTAAAAGGATCATCAAGAAACAAACAACGAAAGAAAAGCGATAAGGATACCAAATTGGATATTGCAGACCATGCCAAACTAAATTCATCGCCTTAATGTCCATTGATAAAGCGAAAAAGAGCAAAATGAGTAAAGCTGTAAATCGTTCTCGAAGTGGAAACACACGATTAAAGAAAAAGCAGCCAAAAGAAATTAATGCAAGACTACCAATAAAAAGGTTAGGCGTTCCATCAGGCATTTGATCAAAATTAAATGCTCCAATATAAAATTTAGCAATCATTTCTTGAATTGGATAATCAAATTTCCACTCAAAAACATATTTGGCATAACTCGCCTTACTTGCTAATAAAGCATTGAATGTTGGAATTAATAAGATAGCTGAAATACCGCCACCTAAGATAGAATACCAGCCAAAACGTAAGCTAGTAGTGAGCAAGTAACTGATCTTCTTTTTTAAACGAGTTCCATTTGGAAAACGAATCGCTGTTAGACGAAGAATAAAGTAACAGACAATAAAAATACAAATCATATAACCAATATAATAGTTAGCTAGCAACATTATCGCTAGAAAAATCGAATAAAAGCTGCCTTTTTTAGTTGTTAACAGTTTTTCAATTCCCAATGCAATTAATGGAAGGAAAACTAGCCCATCTAACCACATAATATTTAACTGGTTGACAATGACATAACCCATTAAGGCGTAGCTGACTGAAAATGCAGCCAAAGAGAAACCATTCCCTTGATAGCCTTTTTTCAATAAAATACCAAAACTCAATCCAGCTGAACTGATTTTTAGCAAGGTTAGCGTTGTAACTGCAACTGTGATTAACTTTTCAGGGAAAAGTAGTAAAATCAGGTTAAAGGGGCTAGTTAAATAGTACGCCCAAAGTCCAACCATGTCTCCTCCAATAGCTTTCGAGAAAGAATAAAAAAAGCTAGTTGGATCATGAAGCAGTGCATTGCGGTAATAAGCATAAAAATCCACATATTGTTGTCCTAAATCAACAGTTAATAAAGTACTATTTCCAAAAGGATAGACCCCTTGAAAAGCATAAATAGTTGATAGGACCACGAAAGGGGTGAAAAAGGCCAATAAAAGCGGCCAGTGTTTTTTTAAGAACGGTTTTGTTAGTTGAAGAAATTTCGACATATTTAATAGGCTCTCCTTACATATTCAGAACTCTAAATTTTTTTTAAGAATTCACTTTTTCTATTATCAAATGTAGTATCTTGTTATAGAATAGCATATATTGAATGAGATTTGCTTTAAAAATCATTTAATAATGGTTAAATTTTCAAAAATTTGATAGAATTAACTAGTATAACTAAAGAAACAGGATGGTGACAACGTGGAAGAACCAAATAGTAACAAGAAAAAGAAAAAATCACATATTCCTTTTCGATTAAATTTATTGTTTTTTATTGTCTTTCTTTTATTTGCAAGTTTAATTGCTCGCTTAGGTTATTTACAAATTGTTCGAGGTGAAGAATTTGAAGAAGAAGTGAAGCGAACGGAAATGACAACAGCTACTGGGAATGTTCCTCGAGGGATGATTTATGATAGTCAAGGTCGTCAATTAGTAGGGAATAAAGCACTTCAAGCCGTTACCTATACAAGAGGCTCACAAGTAAGTGGAGCAGACATGATGAAGATTGCGAAAAAGTTAAGTCAATATCTGACCATGACACCAGAAAGTATTGAAGATTTGAAGGAACGTGATTTACAGGATTATTGGGCAATTGTGAATGAAAAACAATTAAATACCCGATTAACAAAAAAAGAAAGTGAGCTAAAAGGTTCAGAACTTTATACGGTTCAACTTTCTAAAATAACGCCTGAGGATTTAGCTACACTAACACCAGAAAATAAGCAAGTTGCAGCGATCTTTAAACGAATGAATGGGGCGTATGCTCTGACAACAACTTATATTAAAAGTGATAATGTTAGTGATGATGAAATCGCAGCAATTAGTGAGAATCTAGCTGAGTTACCTGGTGTGGATACATCAACAGACTGGCAACGTATTTATCCAGAAGGTGATATGTTACGAAGTATTTTAGGTAGTGTCACTACCGAAAAGGCAGGGTTACCTGAAGATCAAGCAAGTGCGTTGCTAGCAAAAGGATATGCTCGAAATGATCGTGTGGGGAACAGTTATTTAGAAAAACAATATGAAGCTGTATTGAGCGGTTCTAAATCTAGTTCTGAAACAGATACGAATGCTAAAGGTGATGTTATTAACACTATCGAAAAATATGCTGGAGCAAAAGGAGATAACCTTGTTCTGACAATGGACATTGACTTTCAAAAGAAAGTAGAAGATATTGCCAAAAATGCTTTAAGTGGAATTATTGGTGGTTTAAGTGATCGAATTTATGTTGTTGCTTCAGATCCTAATAATGGTGATATTTTAGCAATGACTGGACAAAAATATAATTTTGAAACCAATCAAATTGAAGATGATGCTTTAGGTGTAATGAATGGTCAGTATACAATGGGATCTTCTGTTAAAGGAGCAACCGTTTTAGCGGGTTATATGGATGGCGTTATCACTTTAGGAAATAATGCGATTCTTGATCAACCCTTACAATTTAAAGGAACTCAAGTAAAAAGTTCGTACTTTAATACAAACGGCTGGCAAAATCAAGTATTAACAGATGAATCGGCGTTAGAAGTTTCGTCAAACTCGTATATGATGCAGTTAGCTATGCGGATGGGTGGACAACAAAATTATGTCCCTAATGGCAACCTATCTATTGATACAAATCTAGTCTTTTCTAAATTAAGAGGGTATTATGCTCAATTTGGACTAGGCGTACCAACCGGAATTGATTTGCCAGGTGAAGCAACAGGAATACCTGGAGACCAATCTAACGGCGGTCTAGCACTGGATTTCGCTTTTGGACAGTTTGATACCTACACACCGTTACAGTTAAATCAATACATTACAACGATTGCAAATGGTGGTAAACGAATTGCCCCGCGTGTTGTCAAAGCGATTCGCTCAACAGATGCAGATGGCAAATTAGGTGCTATACAAACAGAGGTTCAACCAAAAGTATTAAATAATATTAATGTTGGCAGTGAAGAAATTAAACGTGTTCAAACTGGTTTCCATAATGTTGTTCACGGTTCAAATCAATTTGGTACCGGACGAAGCTTAGCAACGGCACCTTATGATATTTCGGCTAAGACCGGAACGGCAGAGGCTTTCTATTATGGACCGAAAAAAGAATCAAATGGGCAATCTGTATGGAACTTAACCTTTGTTGGATATGCTCCATCAACAAGTCCTGAGATTACGGTTACGGTTGTTGTTCCGTATTTACCAGCGGATAATAATCCAATCAATAAAGATGTTGCACGAGCAGTGTTTGATGCTTACTTTAATTCTAAAAAATAAAAAATCGTCAATTCCTTCTGAAACTAGAACGGGATTGACGTTTTTTCTATAGTATTAGTATTGTAAAAAAAGCACCATAAACTTTTTGAGTTTATGGTGCTTTTCTAATTATTAACGTTGAGTAATGATTTTAGCAATCTGTTCATAAGTCATTGAACTATTCACTTCATATGAACCATCACGGATATACATTTCATAATCATTTCCTGAAAGGAATTGAGTAAACTCATTGGCATCCTTGATGATACCTTGACTAGCTAACTGATCAACAGCTGTACTAGTAGGGTCTCCAGGACTAATAACAAGAGTATATTTTTTAACCTTATCTTCTTCAGCTTTTTTCTTAGCAGCTTCTTCATCGGCTTTCTTTTTAGCAGCTGCAGCAGCTGCCTCAGCTTTTTTCTTATCGGCATCTGAAGTTTTCTTATCGGTTGCTGAGTTAGAAACAGCACTTGAAGTATCAGCACTTGATTCACCAGTTACCTTTTCAAGTTCAACTTTAGTTAGTAACTCTTCATATTTCTCTTTATAAGTCTTTTCATCTGAACTTAAAGCCGACGTCTGTGTTGACGAAGCACTTTTAGCTTTGGATGTTGAAGGTTCAAAAAGAAAAAGACGATAACCTGAAAGAACTAAGGCTGAAACTAAAAACCCAACTGCTAAAAAACGTAATGCAGGTCTATTCATTCGCGATTCTCCTTATTCATTAATTATTTTCAACATACTCATCTACCACAACTTGTACAGTTGCAAGCGATAATTGCGTTTGAGAAGCAATATTTTCTAGTGATACTCCTTGTGTATATAGGGTCACCACATGATTTTTCAAAACATCATGAATTTTCATTGAAGAAGATGTTTCTTCTGATTGAATGTTTAATTCATTTTCAAGTGCAACAACACGATTTTTTAAATGATAGATGTCTTGCATTAGTTGCAATGACAATTCTTCAAATTCTTCTTGTACTTTTTCACCATTGTCTTTTTTATAGAAAGACCACACAATTAATGCGACAGAAATAATCAATAGGATAATCACAATCCACCAAATGTCCATTTTTCTAAATCACCTCTTTCTTCCAATCTTACTAAATCAGTGTACCATATTTCCCGTAGTAAAAGTATTTTGTAAAATAAATTTAATATTAAATTTTGTAAATTTTAAGGATTTTCGTGCTGTAAAGTAAAAAAACTTTACGAAGTTAAAAAAAAAGCTAGCAACTTATGAAAAAAAATGATATGATATTCAAGTCCGAAGATAACAAAAATGTTTCTTCAAATATGGTTTAATGCTTGGAGGGAAGAACATGCGTGTAAACATTACATTGGAATGTACTGAGTGTAAAGAACGTAATTACATCTCAAAGAAAAACAAACGTAACAATCCAGACCGTGTAGAATTTAAAAAATATTGTCCGCGTGAACGTCGTATGACATTACATCGTGAAACAAAATAACAACAGGAATCCTGTTGTTTTTTTTGTATTCAAATTGTAATATTTCTTTAGTTGAAAAGGGAGGGTTTTGCTTTGGATAAACCAACTGAACGTAACTTAATTTTAACAAAGTTGAATATGCTGAATTTGATAGTAAAACAAGAGAATGAGCATCGGTTATTGAAAGCTTTAACGAATCATAGTTGGTGGCTAGAAGCAGATACAGTTGCTATAACATTATCTCAGTCAATTGAGATTAATACGCAACCAATTATTGAAGCAGCATGGCGCTCTGGAAAGCAGGTTGTTGTACCAAGGACAGGACCTAAAAGCCAAATGGAATTTGTTCCTTATACTAAAGAAACTTCGTTAGAACGGACTAAATTTGGATTATTAGAGCCAATTAAGGGGATTCCTCCGCTATCAAAAAAAGAAATTGATTTAATTCTTGTTCCAGGTGTTGGTTTTAAGCGGGATGGCTATCGAATTGGTTTTGGTGGTGGGTATTATGATCGCTACTTAGCAGATTATCTAGGGAGAACGATTGCTTTGGCATTGCCTCAGCAGATGACAGAAAATTGGCAAACTCATGAACTGGATGTTCCGGTTCAACTATTGTTGACTTAATTTTTCAGTAGCAAAAAATTAGTGAATTGCGTATACTATTATTATATAATAACAATAAAAAAGAGGTGAGTGTTTGAATTATCAAACTGAAATGAAAATCAAGCGTTTTTCAAATAAACCATATGTTACGTATTTATTTTTAACGATTCAAATTGTGTTGTTTTTATTGATGACGTTATTTTTTGGTGGAAGTGAAAATACAAATACATTAGTGCTTTTTGGCGCAAAAGATGGATCTTATATTGTATCAGGAGATTGGTGGCGATTGATTATGCCAATCTTTTTACACATTGGATGGATGCATCTTATCGTAAATTCAGTCTGTGTTTACTATATCGGTATTCATTTAGAAAAGATTTTTGGTCATTGGCGTTTTGCTTTAATTTATCTTTTAAGTGGAATTGCAGGAAATATTGCTAGTTTTGCCTTCAGTGATGCAGTGTCTGCTGGAGCAAGTACGTCGATATTTGGTTTATTTGCAACAACATTAATGTTAGCTGAGACATTTAGAGGAAATGCTTATTATCGTGAAATTGCTAGAACCTTTGCTATCTTGATTGTCTTTAATTTTGTTAGTGGATTTTTATCTTTTGGGACGGGAAATGTTGACAATGCAGGACATGTAGGTGGTTTGGTTGGCGGCTTTTTAATCGCAACAGCAATTTCAGTTCCTAATGCTCCTGGGGACTTAAAAATGAAACGAATAGTCGCTGGAATTGCTTATCTAATTGCCTGTGTTTTTTTTATCGCAATCGGTTTCAAAAAAATACAGAATGGGTTATAATGATGAGGACGTGGCACAATGAGAACGTTATATGATGTACAAATGTTGCTTAAAAGATTCGGCGTTTATGTGTATGTCGGCAAACGACTGTGGGATATTGAATTAATGCAGATTGAACTTAAAAGTTTAAATGAAGAAGGTTTGGTTAGTGATGAGGTTTATATTCCAGCAGCGTTAGTTTTACGTCAAGAACATCGAATTGAAGAAGAAAAAGAACGACGTACTAAATTAGAAAATGACTAAGCTTGGAGGAAATAGTAGTGTCCAAAAAATTAATTGGGATAGATTTAGGTGGTACAACGGTTAAATTTGCCATTTTAACTGAAGATGGGGATGTACAACAAAAATGGAGTATTGAAACAGATATCAGCGATGAAGGGTCAAAAATTGTACCTGACATTATTGCATCGATTAATAAGCATTTAGAACGTTACAATATGACGAAAGCTGATTTTATTGGGATTGGTATGGGATCTCCAGGAACAGTAGATCGTGAATTAGGAACAGTAATTGGTGCGTACAACTTGAATTGGTCTAATTTACAATTTGTTAAAAAACAAATTGAAGCTGAAACAGGTATTCCATTTGCGATTGATAATGACGCAAACGTAGCTGCATTAGGTGAGCGCTGGAAGGGTGCTGGCGAAAACGGAGATGATGTAACCTTTATCACTCTAGGTACGGGTGTTGGTGGTGGAATCATCGCTGAAGGGAAATTATTACACGGTATAGTTGGAGCTGCTGGCGAGATTGGGCATATTACTGTTGATCCAGAGGGGTATGACTGTACATGTGGTAAAAAAGGCTGTTTAGAAACGGTAGCAAGTGCAACGGGTGTTGTGCGTGTTGCGCGTGATTATGCAGATAACTTTGCTGGCGATTCTCGACTAAAATATATGATTGATGATGGTCAAGAAGTAACCGCTAAAACAGTTTTTGATTTAGCAAAAGAAGGCGATGTTTTAGCAATTAAAGTGATTGATCGTGTTTCTTTCTATTTAGGTTTAGCTTGTGGAAATATTGGGAATATGCTGAATCCATCGGATATCGTTATTGGTGGTGGCGTTTCAGCTGCGGGAGAATTTTTGTTGGAGCAAGTTCGTTCTTATTTTGAACAATTTACGTTTCCACAAGTGCGTCATAGCACAAAAATCAAATTAGCTCAGTTAGGTAATGATGCTGGTGTGATTGGAGCGAGTTCGTTAGCTCGTCAATTTAAAACAAACTAAAAATAGGCTATTAAGACAATTCTGTTGTTTTAATAGCTTTTTTATTTAATCCTATCACTAGGATGGCTATCAGATGAATAAGAATTAAGTCTATGTTATACTTTCAATCATGATAGACTAAATTTAGAATAGTTGGTGATGAGGATGAAATCCAAACAAATGGTCCAGTTAACAGCAGCTGTGGTAATCGTTACGCTAGTGAGTATTGGTGTAATCGGATGTCAAAAGCACACTGATTTACAGATAAAAAAACCTCATCAAACAGAATCAACACTAACTTACAAAAAAATTCCGCTACCCTTGGAAACGTTTAAGCGTGTAATGGGATGGTTAACGAAAGATGAAATACTTATTCATGGCGGAGGAAATAATGAAGATACGCTCTATCGTTTTAATATTCTTACAGGGAAATTAAGTGTACTATATGAAGCCAAAGGATTGATTTTAACTTCAGCGATCTCGGCAGATCGTAAAAAAATTTTTATTCAACTTGCAGATAATCCAAATAGCCGTTTGGAAATAGTTAGTTCAGATGGAGTTTTGCTCCAAGAACAAAAAATTTCAACAGCAAATTACTTAAATGTAAATTGGAATGCTTCAAATAATCAAAATCTTTTTTTAGCTTATTATGAAAGTGAAAATCATTTGAAGGTGCTGAATTGGCAATTGGCTAGCAATGACTTTCAAGAAATTCCTGGTGATTCTTTAACACCAATCTGGTATTCAGACCATTTGTATGTGTATGTAGATAATTTTGGTGAGTTTTTCTTAACTAGAGGTAAACTTTATTTAGGAGATACGCGAACGGGTGAAAAAACAGAATTAAGTGATCAAGTATCTAATTTTTATTTGACAAACGATGCCTTAATTACATTTACGCCATCTGATTTTAGTGAAGATGCGTTGCTTTTGAATTATCAATATCCTTTTTTGGTAGATCAAGGATTTTTGGAAATTCCTAAAATGACTATGAATCAACGCTTACTTTTCCCTTATTTATCACAGGAGAAGCGTCAAGCCCCGATTTATGGTGTGTTTCCTAAAAAAGCTGTTCATTTGGAGTTAGAAGCAGGTGATTTTCAATTAGCAAGATTGAATTTTAAAAAATCAAAAGTCGAACCGATAGTAGATTTACCAGACAATGCTCCAATTCAAATTTCACCAGATGGTACTCGTTCGTTGTATGGGTGGCGTTTTGAAAATGTGATCGATTTAAATCAAAAAAATAGAACGCCTTTTTTTGATTTTCCAAAACAAAAATAAGAAACTACTTTTGTTTTAGAAAAAAGTCTAGCAAAATAGAGGATTCTTGTGTACAATTATTCATTGTAGACGATAGATGAAAGGGGTCAATTAAGTTGGATGGAAATTTGATTTTAAACATTATACTAGCGCTTGTGCTATTAGGTATAATTGGCTATGAAGCGTACGGTTACTTTACTAGGAAGCGTGCTGCAGTTGAGTTAACAGAAGAGGAATTTAAAAAAGATATGCGTAAAGTACAAGTAATTGATGTACGTGAGAAAGCTGAATTTGATGCTAGTCATATTCTTGGGGCACGAAATATTCCTTATTCAACATTTAAAACACGTTATACAGAAATTCGTAAAGATATTCCGGTTTATTTGTATGATCAAAAAAAAGCAATGAGTGGCCGAGCGGCTGTTCGTTTAAAAAAAGCTGGTTATACAGAGATTTATCGTTTAAAAGGTGGATTTCAGGGTTGGACTGGGAAGATTAAAAAGAGAGCTTAAAACAATAAAATAAAAAAAACCACAAAATCAATTATTGGTTTTGTGGTTTTTTTATAAACTGGAGCATCAATCTTCATCTTTAATATCAATATCTTCTGGAATAGGTTCAGATAAATAGTCTTCAAGTTCTTTTTTGTAACGCTCCATTTCTTTCATAAAGAGATTGAATTGTTCTTTATAGATTAGAATATTTTCACCGTCTGTGACAGTCCGAATCTGTCTTTCTCGGATAAAGCGTAAGACTTCATTAGTTGGAATTGCCAAATAGTCGGCAGTTTCTTCAATAGTTAAATACATAGACATCAGGCACTCCTCCTTAACAAGTTTATTCTACGCTATTTTTAGTTGAAAAACGAGCTTTTTACAGAATTTATTAAAAAAAGCACGAGTTTTCAGTGGAAACAATTAAATCTATAAATTTCATTTGAAAAATCATTAAGAATTTTAGGATTCGTGGTACAATAGATGTGCTATCATCTGAGATTAGTTAAGTAAAATAAAACGTTCGCTTTTATAAGGTGAATTCATAGATAAATGGGGTTATCGAATGAGAACAAACATAATTGCTCATCGTGGCAGTCGTAGCACGCATCCAGAGAATACATTAGAAGCTTTTTCCGAAGCTATCAGAGTTAAAAGTGATGGGATTGAATTAGATGTTCATCTAAGTAAAGATGGAGAAGTAGTCGTGATCCATGATGAAACGACGAATCGCACAACTGGAGTGGCAGGTATTGTTGCTGAGATGAGTTTAGCTGAATTGAAAGAATTAGATGCAGGTAGTTTTTTTAGCCCTAATTTTGCTGCTAGTAAAATTCCAACATTAGTTGAAGTTCTAGAGTTATTGGACCAAGTTGGATTTAATGGTATTTTGAATATTGAATTAAAAACGGATAAAACCGCATATGTTGGGATTGTTCAGAAAGTTTATCGATTTGTTCAAGCGAAATCACGAAACTATTCTGTAGTATACTCAAGTTTTAACTATGACACCTTAATTGAAATGAAAAAAATAGATGACCAAAATCAAATCGCCTTATTATTTGAAACGAATAATCGGAATCTCATTGAATTGGATGGTTGCTATCCTGTTGAAGCATGGCATCCGCATTATAAATGGGCGAAGCTAAGATTGTTAAATGAGGTCCCGAATTTGCCAATGAGAGTTTGGACTGTCAACGATTCTGATGATATTCGCTATTTTATTAAGGCTAAAGTTGCAGCAATTATTACCGATTATCCAGAGCGAGCGTTGGAAATAAGAGCGACTATGGTGGTAGAGGAGAAAGTATGAAAGAGAAAATAAAAGTTATTATTATTGTTGGACCAACTGCAGTTGGAAAAACGAGTTTAAGTATTGCTATGGCAAAAGCAGTTGACGGTGAGATTATTAGTGGGGATTCCATGCAAGTTTATCGAAATCTATCAATAGGTACTGCAAAAGCAACCCTAGAAGAACAAGATGGGGTTCCTCATCATTTAATTGATTGTGTGGATGTAGATGAAAGCTATTCAGTTTCTGATTTTCAAAAAATGGCCCGTCATGAAATTGCAGAGATTGGCAAACGTGGCAAGGTTCCGATTATTGTTGGAGGAACAGGGTTATATATTGAAGCGTTGTTGTATGACTTAAGCTTTGGGGGAACAGGAGAAGAGGATTTGGTTTTTCGAGAAGCAAAAGAAGCTTTGGCTAAATTAAAAGGTCCGGATTTTTTGTGGCGTGAATTAGAAGCAGTTGATCCAGTTGCCGCCAAAGGAATTCATCCAAATAACGTAAAACGAGTGATCCGAGCTTTAGAGGTTTACCATGTAACCGGGAAGCGGTTTTCCGATTTTCAACATGAACATCAGACGAAAGAAGCTTTTTATGAAGCCAAAATTATTGGTTTGACCACAGAGCGAGAAAAACTTTATCAGCGAATTAATCAACGAGTAGAAATTATGTTGGAAAATGGTTTATTAGAGGAAGCTGAGTGGCTGTGTCAACAAAATATACCTAATGCCCAAGCAGCTCTTGGAATAGGTTACAAAGAAATTATGCCTTATTTGCAACAGAAAATAACTTTGGATCAAGCTATAGAACAAATCCAACAAAACTCAAGACGTTATGCAAAGCGGCAATTAACTTGGTTTCGTAATCGTTGGGCAGAAGTTGAATGGTGGGATTTGGTGCAAAATCCTAAAGAACAAGAAAACGTAATTAGCGATGCAAAACGATTTTTACAAAAATAAGTAAAACTAGAAAAGAAGGTGACTGAATGGAAACCAAAGAAGCAGTTGAACGAGTGATTATTGTTGGTGTCCAAACAGATGAATTGGACCATAATTTTCAATATTCTTTAAAAGAACTAGGTCAATTAATTGAAACGGCTCAAGGAATGGTTGTAGGGGAATTGACCCAAAAGCGTCCTCGAGTAGATAGTAAAACATTTTTAGGTAAAGGGAAACTTCAAGAATTAGTTCATTTAGTAGAAGAAACAGAAGCAGATGTTATTATTTTTAATCATGGGCTAACGCCAGGTCAGACGCGAAATATTCAAGCAGAGATTGATTGTAAAGTGATTGATCGTATTCAATTAATTTTAGATATTTTTGCCATGCGTGCAAAAAGTAAGGAAGGAAAACTTCAAGTTGCTTTAGCGCAGTTGCAATATTTATTGCCTCGACTAGCTGGACAAGGGAAAAATCTTTCTAAGCTTGGTGGTGGGATTGGGACTAGAGGACCTGGTGAAACAAAATTAGAAACCGATCGTCGCCATATTCGCGACCAGATTACGGATATCAAACGAATTCTTAAAGAAACAGAAGCGCATCGTGAACGTAGCCGAGAACGTCGGAATGATGGTCAAACGTTTCAAATTGGTTTGATGGGCTATACAAATGCTGGGAAATCAACCTTGTTAAATCAACTTACAGATGCAGGGACGTATGAGCAAAATCAATTATTTGCTACCTTAGACCCGTTAACGCGTAAACTAGTTTTACCTACGGGGATGAATGTGACGTTAACAGACACGGTTGGATTTATTCAAGACTTGCCAACGCAATTGATCGATGCTTTTCATTCGACGTTGGAAGAAACGAAAAATGTTGATTTGTTATTACATGTTGTTGATGCGTCAGCTGAAGATGTAGCTGGTCATGAAAAAACTGTTATGGGCTTATTAAAAGAACTGAAGATGGATGATATTCCTATGTTGACAGTCTATAACAAGCGAGATCTAATTAAAGGGAATTTCTTAGCAGATTTATTTCCAAGCGTTTTGATTTCAGCTCGTAATGGAGAAGATATTACAGAGTTGTTTATTAAAATTATGGAAATGATGAAAGAACAATTGGTTCCATATCAATTAGAAATCGAAGCCGATCAAGGTGGAGAATTGGTTAAATTAAAAAAAGAAACATTGATGATTTCTTCTGAATTTAATGAAGAAAAAAATCATTATTTAGTGAAAGGCTATGCTAAAGAAGAATCGAAATGGGTTGGGCGGGAAGAACAGAATGAGTTGGAATAGTCAGTATTCAAAAGAATTAATTCAAAAAATTGCCAAAGTAGAAGAACAGATCCGGCCATTGCATGATAAAGTTCATGAGATTGCGTTAGTCAATCAACAAAAAGTATTAGCGAGTTTTCGTGAGAATCACGTGTCTGATCAGCATTTTAATCCAACAACAGGATATGGCTATGATGATTTTGGGCGAGATACATTAGAACAGGTTTATGCTGATGTTTTTAAAGCAGAAGCAGGATTGGTTCGCCCTCAAATCATTTCAGGTACCCATGCGATTTCTACAGCGTTATTTGGCGTTTTACGTCCGCAAGATGAGCTGTTATATATTACAGGTGCACCTTATGATACATTGTTGGAAATTGTTGGAGCAACAGGAAATGGAATTGGTTCTTTAAAAGAATACCAAATTGGTTATCAGCATGTTGAGTTATTAGAAGCTGGTGGGGTAGACTTTTCTGCAGTGGAAGCAGCTATTTCGCCAAAAACGAAAATGATTGCAATTCAACGCTCTCGGGGCTATGCAAGCCGCTCATCCTTTACTATTAATCAGATTGAAGAGATGATCCAAAAAGTGCGTGTGTATGCACCGGCTGCAATTATTTTTGTTGATAATTGTTATGGGGAATTTGTTGAAGAACGTGAACCAATTGAAATTGGTGCAGATTTGATTGCGGGTTCGCTAATTAAAAATCCTGGTGGTGGTCTAGCTAAAACAGGTGGATATATTGTTGGGCGTAAAGAATTGATAGAAGCCTGTGGGTATCGTTTAACCTCACCGGGAATTGGTCGAGAAGCCGGCGCTTCGTTATATAGCTTACAAGAAATGTATCAAGGTTTTTTCTTGGCGCCTCATGTTGTAGGGGAAGCAATTAAAGGAGCCATCTATACAGCGGCGTTATTAGCTGAATGCCAAGTTTTAAGTACACCTAAATGGGATGATCCAAGAACCGATTTAATTCAGATGATTTCTTTAAATGATCAAGAAAAAATGGTGCGTTTTGCTCAGACTATTCAAAAATATTCTCCGATTAATGCCCATGTAACTCCGATTGGAGCCTATATGCCTGGTTATGAGGATGATGTAATTATGGCTGCAGGAACCTTTATCCAAGGTGCTAGCTTAGAATTAACAGCAGATGGTCCGATTCGTGCGCCTTATACTCTCTATGTTCAAGGCGGATTAACTTATGAACATGTCAAATTAGCCGTTACTTCAGCTGTAGCAGAATTATTTTTTGCTGAAGATTAATAAATGAATAAGCAGGCCTATTTTATTTTAGATAGGTCTGTTTTTTTCGTTGTATTTACAAAGTGGTATAGTCTTTTTCGCTTTTTTTAAAAGCAGATGAATATATTTTTAATGATTTTAATGTCCGTTATTACGTGTCAGGTTTTCTTACATAATCGTTATTTTTTTGTTGACAAGCAGATTAAACACTGGTATTCTAAAAAAGTAGTTGAAAGGAGGACAAAAATGAAAGAGAAAGAACTTCGTAGATCAATGTCAGTTTTTCCAATTGGTACAGTTATGAAATTAACGGATTTAACGGCAAGACAAATTCGGTATTATGAAGAACAGGATCTTATTCATCCAGAGCGTAATGAGGGAAATAGAAGGATGTATTCTCTAAATGATATTGATGTTCTCTTAGAGATTAAAGATTATTTATCTGATGGTATTAACATGGCGGGTATTAAGCGTATATATGAATTGAAGCAACAAGAACAAGAAAAGAAACTTACTGAACAAAAGCGCATTATGACAGATGATGATGTTCGGCGGATTTTACATGCTGAGTTCTTATCGGTTAGTGGCATGAACAATCATGGTCCAAATCAATCAGTTGATCCGAATCGTATGATTTAGGGTTTAACATATAGCCATTTTTAGCTTTTATGGTAAAAAAAGCAACTAAATTAAAACCTATAACGGAGGGAAAAAGAATGCCAGAATTTACAACAGAAGAAATCAAACGTATTGCCAAGGAAGAGAATGTTCGATTTTTACGATTAATGTTTACCGATATTATGGGGATTATCAAAAATGTAGAAGTTCCAATTAGTCAACTTGAAAAAGTACTAAACAACAAAATGATGTTTGATGGTTCTTCAATTGAAGGGTTTGTTCGGATTGAGGAAAGTGACATGTACTTACGTCCGGACCTAGATTCTTGGTTAATTTTTCCGTGGGGTACTGAAAAAGGCAAAATCGCTCGTTTGATTTGTGATATTTACAATCCCGATGGCTCACCTTTTGCTGGAGATCCAAGAAGCAATTTAAAACGTGTCCTAGTAGAGATGGAAGAATTAGGCTTTACTGAGTTTAATTTAGGTCCAGAACCAGAATTTTTCTTATTTAAGTTAGATGAAAACGGTGAACCAACGTTAGAATTAAATGACAAAGGTGGCTATTTTGATTTTGCCCCAACAGACTTAGGTGAAAACTGTCGCCGTGAGATTGTTTTGCAACTAGAGGAGATGGGCTTTGAGATTGAAGCAAGTCATCATGAAGTAGCTCCAGGGCAACATGAGATTGACTGGAAATACGCAAATGCAATTGATGCTTGTGACTATATTCAAACCTTTAAACTTGTTGTTAAAACAGTAGCTCGTCAACATGGCTTACACGCAACATTTATGCCAAAACCGTTATTTGGTGTAAATGGTTCAGGAATGCATTTCAATATGTCTTTATTTAATGAAGAGGGCAATGCTTTTTATGATCCAGAAGGCGAATTGCAATTAAGTGAAACAGCACGTCAATTTATGGCTGGTATTCTGAAACATGCTCGTGGATATACAGCAATATGTAATCCAACAGTTAATTCGTATAAACGTTTAGTACCTGGTTACGAAGCACCAGTATATGTTGCTTGGAGTGGTCGTAATCGTTCACCGCTAGTCCGTGTACCAGAATCACGTGGTTTATCAACTCGGATTGAATTAAGAAGTGTAGATCCAACAGCAAACCCGTATCTAGCGATGGCAGTTTTATTGAAAGCTGGTTTAGATGGAATTAAAAATCAACTAGTTGTGCCAGATCCAGTTGATCGCAATATTTACGTAATGACTGAAGAGGAACGTCATGAACGTGGCATTAATGATTTGCCATCAACATTGCATAATGCAATTAAGTATCTACGTGATGATGAAGTTGTTCGTGATGGATTAGGCAGCCATATCTATAACAATTTTGTGGAAGCAAAACGTATTGAGTGGGCGGCTTTCCGTCAACAAGTTTCTGAATGGGAACGTGAGCAATATATGGAACTTTACTAAACGTATAAAAAGAAATCCTTTGAGTAGGATTTCTTTTTTTTGTTCTTTGTTAGATCGACTCGCCCGTACAATATTTAACAAAGAGCCGGTTTAAGTACCTCTATTCACCTAATAAATTAGCTGCATAGAGGTATCTTTTTATCTAAGTGTTTAATCGGTTTGTTTCACTTTAGCGCAATTGATAAAAACGATTGTTAGTATTATAACGTAGCAAATTATAAAAAACTACTTTAGTGAAGAATTTAATAGAGAACTAGCTATTTTGTGAAATGAAAATTTGATAAGTGCATTTGATTTAGTAGCAGTTTTATCTGATTTTTTTAAATATGTTAAATTTAGTAAAGTGAGTAGTACTAGTAAAATTGTCGATTTAATGAAAATTTCTTTAAGATTAGAATTTGGTGAGCATTTAATCGTTTAATTGTATAAAATTTAATGTTATAATAAATTTTACTTACTATGAATACTAAAAACAATAGATGTTTATTGAAAAAAGGAGTGTCTAGATGGAAAATATTGGAGAAAAAATTAGAACATTACGTCTTCAAAAAAAAATGAACCAAAAAGAATTTGCCCAAGGAATTTGTTCAAATGTAACATTAAGTAATATTGAAAACAATAAACAAAATCCATCAATGGATATTCTGATTAAAATTTGCGATAAACTCTCAATTTCCTTGCAGGATTTATATGATGAAGAGGCTGATACAGAAACTAAAAGCTATTTAAAACAAAGTTTTAGTTGTTTGCAATGGTTGTGTGGAATGCATCGACATAAAGATGCTTACTTGATGATAACGAAAGAAATTAATGAAGATCAATTGCTTACTGTTGATTTTCAAAAAAAATATTATTATTATTTAGGAATTACTCAAGTTGTTTATTTAAGGAAAACAGATGAAGCTATTTTCAACTTTAGTCGTGTTTTAAACACTGAAAATGAAGATAATCTAGAAAAAATTGAAGATATTTTGGCTCTCAATGGTTTAGGCGTGGCTTACTGGCATCAAAATGAGATGGACAAAGCCGGTTTTTATTTTGATAAATCATTGAAGCATATGAAAAAATTTGAAACGGCAGATTTATCAGAGAAAAAAGAACTAGCGAAAATTTCCTTTAATACGGCGAAACATTACTCAGCAAATAAAGATTACCAAAAAGCTGTTGATTTATGTAGAGAAGGAATAGAAGTATTGATACAGATTGATTCACGTTATAATTTAAGTGCTTTGTATTTTGAGTTAGGCTATAATTTGTTTAAACTAGGTGATACTGTGGCGGGTTCTAAAAATTATTTTATTGCCAAAGGACTAGCTTTTGTTGATAGAAATGACCATGTGATTGAGGCCATTGATATAGAATTAAAAAAACATCAGATTGTTTTTGATTATATCACGTAGTAGGAGTTAAGTTTCTTAAATACAATAAGAAACTTAACTTTTTTTTACTATCACATAAAACGGTTTCTATTGAATTCTCGTTATAAATAGAGTATCTTAAGATAGAAGTGAATTTGAGGTGAAGAGTATGGCAATAGTAAAAAATACAGATAAAAACATTACATTAATGTTGAGATTGTTAAACAATAAATTTTTAGAAATTAGAGAAAGTAGCCATGAGTCTTGGATACCTTTTTCATTAAAATTGGAAATTGGCCAAGAGGCTTATGAATATGAAGCGAAACGTGGGGCTTTTTTCACTTTATATGAAATTAATCGTTTAATTGGAGAACTTGAAAAAAATATCCAAGAAAAAGAAACCCTTAATACATTTGAAGAAATTGAATTTTATTCGTCACAAGCCTATTTTGGAATGATTTTTTTAGATCCATTAGAGGCAGATTTAATTGAAGTGGAATTTTGGTTTAATATGGATATTTTATCTCAAGGAAAAACACAAGGGTATGACCAAGGATATCGATTTGCAATTGAAGTGGAAGATTTAAAACATTTTGTAGCAGAAATAAAGTATGAATTAAGAGAAATTTTAATTAAAGAGGGGTAGCCATGAATAATTTTCATAGTCATGATTCAGAGACTTGGTTTGGTTTAGTTCATGTCAAAAATGATGACAATTGGGGCGATTTTAAAAATAGTTTTAAGATTGTTCCACGTGTTGGAGAATTGTTTCAATTAGCACACTCGGAATATGCTTTTGTAGTTTTAGGGGTGATTACGTTGCCTTTTGAAACAGCCGAAGTAGATTTTGAGTTGTATGTAAAAAAAGTGAATCGTGATGAGTGGAGTAGAATTATGTGGAGCAAATCGATTTTTGAAAAATAAAAAAGTTGATAGTTAGAACATGAAAGATTGTGTCTAACTATCAATTTTTTTCATTCATAAGTATGTAGTTACCATTTTTTCGCCATTTTGAATGTTTGAATCTGTGTTGGATGAATTTGGTAATGTACACCGGCATAAACTATTGAAATAAATTTTTCTTCAAAAAATAATTCAGGATGCTGTGTTAACCATAAATCTGGATGAATGCCATCAATAGATGAACTGGGATCAAGATTTAAGCACGTCCATTCACCTAATAAATTTGCATATAAATAATGCATGAGTGCACCTCGTTTTATTGTTAGTAGGGTAACTCTTTTATGAGAAAGATTCCATAAAAGAATATTCGTTATTATATCATAATTTTTTCTAAAAAGAAATAATCGAATAAGTTTGATTGAATACATCTATGTACAAATCGTTATTTTTTAACTTAAATTGCATGTTTAATAGTCAGAGCAGTTGGAGTATTTTAAACAAAAATCTGATTGAGAAATGAAAGGTAATCTGGTAGTTTATATAGTTGGTTGTTGTTTAGATTATAAGTAGAGAGACGTCACTATTTAAATGAATAAAAAGTGAATAAAAAAATAACTATCACATTGTGATAGTTATTTTTTACGTGAATTTTATAGAGACGTCTCAAGAGGGATTCGAACCCCCGACCGTCCGCTTAGAAGGCGGATGCTCTATCCAGCTGAGCTATTGAGACAAGTTTTAACGACAAGATTTATTATAGACAAAATTGAATAAAAAGTCAACATTATTTTATAATATAATTAAATTTACTAAAAAAATAGTTGGTTTTCCTTAAAACTAAACGGTTAATTTGCTAAATAACGTCTGATTAGGTATATTGGAGAAAGAAAAATTAAAGGAGAATCTAGTATATGGATTCAAAATCAAAAAGAACTTTATTTAATTTACCTAAACGTAAAAAATTATCTTTGCAATCAACGATTATTGTTGTTGTGACAGTTGCTACAATTGTTTCTTTAATTGTATCAGCGGTACTTATTCGGAATTATGTGATTAATAAAGAGTTTGAAAATACAAAGGACAAAATTTCTAATATAGCCAATTTAGTTGCAGAAAGCAGTGTAGTTAAAGAGGGGCTTGAAAAAAAAGTTCCACAAACAGATATTCAAGAATATGCTGAGATGGTATCGGAAACGACGAGTGTTGATTTCGTGGTGATTCTGAATACCGACTTGATTCGCTTATCTCATCCAGATAAAACAGTGATTGGTGAACCTTTTTCAAATATTCCAGATGCTAGAAAAGCTTTAACAGGAAAAAGTCATTATTCCAAACAGGTTGGAGTGTTAGGAGAAGGTTATCGTTATTTTACACCGATTTTTAATAGCCAAGGTGAGGTTATTGGCGTTGTATGTGTTGGATTGACAATGGTTTCTATGAATCGTGAAGTCAGTGAAGCTCAAAAAACAATCTTAGTTGGCTTGATTTTAGGATTAGTTGTTGGAGTAGTCGGAGCTATTTTTTTATCTCAAAAAGTAAAAGCTATTTTATTTGGTCTAGAACCCGCAGAAATTGCTACACGTTTAAGTGAGAAAGATATTATTGAGAACGAAGTAAGTGAAGGGATTTTAGCTGTATCAGTTGAACGAGATGTCGTTTTAGTGAACAGTGAGGCGAGTAAAATCTTCGCTAAATCGACTAGCCAACAAGAAGTACAACTGGGAAATAAGCTAGATACTGATTTATATACAGTTTTATTTGAGCAAGTTTTTATCACAAAAGCGAAAATAAAGGATCAAGCATTGTATTTGAGTGGTATTGAAGTGATTGCTAGTATTGCACCAATATTTATTGATGATGAAGTATACGGGGCTGTAGCTACGTTTAGAGATCAATCTGAAATGCAGTATTTAATTCACGAATTAAGCGGAATGGAGCAATATATCGACTCAATGCGAGCGCAAACTCATGAATTTATGAATAAAATGCACGTGATTTTAGGATTGATTGAACTTGAAAAATATCATGAGGTATCGCTTTTTATTCGTCAATTGACAAAAGACTATCAACAAGAAGTTGGATTTGTTACTGAAAAAATCAAGATTCCAGCAATAGCCGGCTTTTTATTAGGTAAAATTAACGAAGCTAAGGAACAAGGTGTTGAGATTGTTTTAGAAGAGAATTCCTTTTTGCCGGATTTAAAGGCAAGTGACAGTATCCATCTCTTATTGCAAATTTTGGGAAACCTTTTAGATAATGCTAAAGAAGCGGCAATGCAAACTACCAAGAAACAGGTAAGATTGTTTCTTAGTTATGATTTAGAAGGACAAATTTTAATTATCAAAGTGACTGATTTTGGAGAAGGAATTTCAATAGATATTCAACAAAAGATGTTTGAACGAGGATTTTCAACTAAAGGCGAACATCGAGGATATGGTTTAAATTTAATTCAAACAATTGTGACAAATCATCATGGTTTTATTGAAGTGAAAAGTCAACAAGGAGAGGGAACCGCTTTTTATATTGAATTTCCTTATGAGATGGAGGACTTAAAGTGACAAAGGTATTAATTATTGAAGATGATCCAATGGTTGCAACGTTAAATCAGCAGTTTATTCAAAAGATTGCTGAAGTTGAAATTATTGGCAATGTACGAAATATTCAAGATGCACGAGCGCTGTTAGCAAAAGAAAGTGTTGACTTATTATTATTAGATGTGTATTTACCAGGAATGACAGGACTAGAATTTTTAGCAGAATTACATGAGAAGAAAATGAAAGTAGCGGTTATTTTAATTACTGCGGCAAATGATGTTTCAACAGTGAAAGAGGCAATTTATTATGGGGTCGTTGATTATTTAATTAAACCATTCACTTTTGAACGTTTTAAATTAGCTTTTGAAAAGTTTCAAGAGCTAACAAATGTGACACAAGAAATTCAAGCAACAGATCAAAGCCAGCTGGATAAGTATTTTAATAGCTCTAGATTGATAAATGAGGAAGTTCCGGAATTCAAAAATCAAGAAGAATTACCTAAGGGATTATCACGTTTTACTTTGAAAAAAATCTATTATCAAATCAAACAGCATCAAAGCTCCTTTTCAACAGAAGAGTTAGCCGGAGAAGTCGGATTATCGAGAATTTCAACAAAAAAATATTTAGTATTTTTAGCAGAAATTCAAGTTTTGGAAGAAGAGATGGAATACTTAGAAATTGGAAGGCCATTGACTTTATATCGGTTGAATCAAGCAAAAACAAATGATGTTCATCGCTATATAAATGAATAAAAAAAATTTACTCATTCCACTTCATGAAGAGGGACGAGTAAATTTTTTGTTTTATGCAATAACAGGAAGCTCTACAGCATTTGCTGTTTTGCCAGTAGTTAAAATATCATTAAAGTTTTCAAAACTGGTTTCTACCATGTTAGCTAATGCTTCATCAGTATTAGAACCAATATGTGGAGTGACTAAAACACGTGGATAGAGATCAACCAATTTTTGAACAGTTGGATCAGGTAAAGCTTGCCACGGTTGGAATGCTTTAAAGAATAAATCCTTTTCATTGGCAAAGACATCTGTTGCGAATCCAGCAAGTTGGTTGTTTTCAAGTGCTTCAAGAATTGCTTCATTATCTTGTAATTCACCACGAGCTGTATTGATTAGAATAGCATCTTCTTTCATTTTGGCTAAGAAGTCTGAGTTAATCATTTTATCGTTTTGACCTGGGAAATAGGGCACGTGAATACTTACAATGTCACTTTCGGCTAATAAATGATCTAATGTTTTGAATTCTAACACGTCTTTTGCAGCATCTGATTCAAATACATCATACCCAATGACTTTTGCACCTAATCCTTTAAATAGTTTAGCTTCTGTTAAACCGATTTTACCTGTTCCGATGATTCCAACTGTACAGTTACGAACTTCACGACTAAACATTTGTGTATCAACAACAAAGTTTTTAAAAGATGTTCTTGAAGTGGTGTAAGCCGTGTTACGTAAAAGCATCATTGCTAGAGTTAGAGATAATTCAGCAATTGCATTTGGTGAATAAGAAGGGACACGAGCCACTTCCATATGGTAGTGACTTGCAGCTTCTAGATCAATATGGTTGAATCCAACTGTTCTAGTGAAGACATATTTAATGCCATACTCATTCAATTTAGCTAAATTTTGACGGTCTGCAACACAATTTCCTCTTAATAAAACAGCATCATGATCTTTAGCTGTTTCAATATTTTCGTGAGTTAGTAATTCTTCCACCAAAGTTAATTCATAATTGTATTTGTTCAATGATTGAAAGAAAGGCACTTCATTTGGGCGAACTCCGTAACAAGCAATTTTAAACATAATTGTTTCCTCCTGAGAATAATTTATTTTTTTAGTTGATTTTTAGAATAAACCTGTTTTGCTAATAACTTCTAGAATGATAATCCAGATGGGTGTCATCACAACAGCGGTGACGGTTGATAAGAGTGAGGCGTTTGATGCCAGAAGAGCATCTTTATCAAAACTAATGGCATAAGCGGCAGCAACTGTAGCTGTTGGAGTTGCCATCATAATAACGATAGTAGCAAGTGCTGTGAAGCTAACTGGTAAAATACCAGTAACAGATAATAAGGCTAATAAAACGATGTTAATAGCTGGTACAAGAATAACTTTGACCACGCTGTAGTACCATGAAGTTTTATCTGAAGCAGCTTTTTTAAAGCTAATTTCACCTAATGTTGAACCGATAGATAACCAAGCAAGTGGTGAAGCTAAACCTGCTAAATAAGTCATTGGTTTAAATAACCAGACTGCCGTTTGATCAATACGTAGAAAAGCAACTTGATGAGCAGCGGCACCATCTAATCCAGCGACGGTAACTTGTGGCATATAACCTTGGAAAATCCAAATAATTAAACCAGCAAAAGTTGCAATAATGATTGGATTTAAGAACATTGTTTTAATATTTTTTAATTCCATTTTTAAACCACTCATTTTAATGTAGCCATATGAGTAAAGGAAAATGCGGTAGCCAATGTTAAAGATTGAGCTAAACATTACACCAATAGGTCCGTAGATAGCACTAACAATCGGTGTGCCGAAAAATGTTGTTGAACCAAAAATAGTTAACACACGTAAGGTATCTTGACGATCCCCTTTATAACTAAGAAAGAAGGGTTTTGATACAAAAATTAAAATAATATAAATCGCAATTCCCCAGATTAAAACGTTCATCCCTTGTTTTAATGTATCAGGATCAATATCTTGCATAAAAGCATTAAAAGCTAAGGCAGGTAATGCTACTGTTAAAACGACTTTAGATAATAATTTTCCGACTTCTGCTGAGAAGATCCCTTTTTTGCGGCAAAAGAAGCCAAGTAAGATAATAAAGACTGTTGATGTGATGGCGCTAATAATATTCATGTCCGTGACAGTCGTTTTAATAATTTCTAAGATGTTCATGGTGTTTCCTCCAAAGAATGTATTTTTTATCACAAAGTGTAGTTCGTTGATACGGCCATATCTTGTTTACATGCTTATCTTACTGCTTAATTGTGAATAAGTTAACAATATGTAATTAATCTAAACTTATGTAACTAATGTAAGTGAAGAAAATCACTAAATAGTGTTTTTTATTAATAAACACTGTATAAATAGCCTTTTTATGTAGAATAGTCAGACGGATTTAGAGCGGATATAATAAAGTTAATAGCTATCTGAATTTTATTTAGTTAGACTAATGATTTTTATTGTGAAATTAGTATCAATTCTACTGAATATTTAGGCCCGTTCTTTTTACTTAGTCAAGAAGGTGGGATACAGATAGGAAATAGAAAGTGATACCCTTGTGTCCATTTAAAAAGAAATCCTCTATATCGTTCGAACATGATAATGTCTTAATGTAATCGAAGCACAAAATGTCCCTTCGTGATAAAATCAAACCATGAAAAGGATAATACTAACAATGAATGAAGATAAGAAATATAACGTAATAAAAGCTGTCACAGAAAAAAGAAAAGATAAGAAGAGAGCTTGTGTTGAACTAGATCTCTCGATCAGACAAGTCAATCGATTAATCCAAAAATATCAAGAAGGAGGAAAGGCTGTTTTTTCACACGGCAATAGAGGAAAAAAACAGATGCATGCCGTACCGGAGGATGTAAAAAAACAAATCATTGGGCTTTATCAACAGTTTAATATAAAACCGAATGTGAAGCACTTTACTGAAATATTAAAGGAGGATTATGCGATCTGTTACACCGATACAACGATTCGAAATATTTTATACCTAGCGAATATTATCTCACCTAAAACACAAAGAAAGACACGAAAAAAAATAAAAGCTCGAATCAAAGCACAATCAATGAAAGCAAAGACAAAGCTTGATAATCCACTGCTTCCAAGAGCCGAAGATCAACTGGCTTCACCCGAAAAAATCCATCCTAGCCGCTCTAGGAAAAAATACCAAGGAGAGCTGATTCAAATGGATGCCAGTTCATACAATTGGTTCGGGAACGACGTCACCCATCTTCACTTAGCGATTGATGACGCTTCTGGGGATATCGTTGGTGGGTATTTCGACACGCAAGAAACGCTCAATGGCTATTATCATGTGCTCCATCAGATCCTCCGTAACCGAGGGATTCCTTTAGCTTTTTTAACCGATAAACGAACCGTTTTTGACTATCAATCCAAAACCAAGAAAGTCGTTGAGGAAGATACCTTCACGCAATTTGGTTTTGCCTGCCATCAACTCGGTATTGACATTCGTACCTCCTCTATTCCACAAGCGAAAGGCCGTGTAGAACGATTAAACGGCACGGTTCAATCACGACTTCCTGTAGATTTAGAATTAGCAGGGATCCAATCTATTGTGGAAGCCAATCATTTTTTAACAAAATGGATTCAATCATTTAACAGGAAGTTTGGTAATAAGACGAAGGAATCAATCTATGAGAAGGCACCTACGAAATCAGAGATGAATTTATTATTAGCACGAGTCGCAAATAGAAAAATCGATAGTGGGCATCACATTCGGTATCAAAATAACTACTATTTACCGACGGAGGGTAGCGAAGATCAGTACTTTACACGCGGATCAAAAGCCCTCGTTATCGAATCCTTTAACGGCGAAATCTATGTAAATATCGCTGAAAAAATATACACAACAAGGAGACTGAAAGAACATGACGACTATTCAACAGAGTTTGACCCGATTCCAGAGCAAAAAAAAGAAAGACGCCAGTATATTCCCCCACAATCTCACCCGTGGAAACTAGAGTCTTTCAAAAGATATCTTCGCAGCATCGGAAAAACACTCGAAGAATACGAAGCTGAACGAGCAGCTTAACACTCATTTTACCAAATACGGTCACATTAATGCAAGTTTTTACGAAGGAAAAGCTTGCATTAATGTGAGCTTAAGGTTTAGGACATTTTACCTTTCGCTTGACATTGTGTCCATTTAAAAAGAAATCCTCTATTGACTGATTCTGGGGGAAAAGTTATACTTACTTAATAAAGTTAAAATTAAATGGACAATTAAAATAAATTGAGGTGCTTTTTGTGAGTGGAGTCGTATCTAAATAGGCTAATTAAATCAACTAAATAAAAAAATTTCTGAGGAAATTACGTTTATTTAGTGTACACCTATAAAGATACCTATCTTACTTTATGTAAAAAGTCGCTGAATTTGAAATACAGGTTTATTTGAGTAAATCTATATTTATTTAATGAAGTGAGTGACTAAAGTTGTGGGAATCCACAGCTTTTTTTGTTTTTCTGCATAATTTAAACTAAGTCTGATTGTCCATTTAATGAAAATAAAGTGGGTATCTTTGTTGAAGAAATCAAAAACAAGGAGAATCATAATGACTATAACAACATATGAAAAACTTCAATTTAGTCAAGTTCGGAATTTAATTGAGAGCCACTGTGTGAGTACCTTAGGGAAAGCGCGATTTAAAAAATTAGACCCTAGTTCAAATCCAGTAGTAGTAAACAAGCGCTATCAAGAGACTGAAGAAGCACGAAAAATACTAGATGCCAAACTAACAATGCCTTTTATGGGATTGGCTATAGTAGAAAGTTTATTTCAGCAATTAGAAAAAGGATTGATTCTAGAGGCTAGTGGGTTAATTGAAATGGCTGATTTTTTACGAAGTGGTCGCATGATTCGCCGTTTTATGGAGAAACATGGTAGCTTAGCACCTACATTAGGGATGTATGCTCGTTCGATTCATGAATATATAGAAATTGAGGAAGAAATTTATTTTTCTATAAAAAATGGACAAGTTGCAAGTGAAGCTAGTAAAGAATTAAAACGTGTTCGTCGATTAATGGCTGAAAAAGAAAGCAAGATTGAAGAACGTTTAACGAAGTTTCTAAAAAATAAAAGTAATCAAAAACAAATTCAAGAGTTTTTTGTTAGTAAAAAAAATGAGCGCTACACAATCCCAATTAAGGCTGCCTATAAAAATCAAGTAGCTGGAACCATTGTTGAAACATCTACTAAAGGCACAACCGTTTTTATCGAGCCAGATGTGGTAACAAAATTAAATGATGAATTGACAGTATTGAAAATGGAAGAAAGTGTAGAAATGTATCAAATATTGGCGACGTTATCAGGTTTGCTAATTGAACAAATTCAAGAGATTCAACTTAATTTAGAAGTCATTGCTGAATACGATATGATATTTGCTCGTGGAAAATACAGTCGCGCCATTCAAGGTGTTACTCCTAAGTTAAATCAAGAGGGATACATCCAGTTGATTCAAGGTAGACATCCATTATTGAACACGGAAGAAGCAGTTCCATTAGATTTTACTATAGGAAAAACATATCATGGGTTAATTATTACTGGACCCAATGCTGGTGGGAAAACAGTTGTTTTAAAGACTGTTGGTTTGCTGGCTTTGATGACATTACTGGGCATCCAGTTACCAGCAGATGCAGGTACTGAAATGGCTATTTTTGCAGGTGTATTTGTAGATATTGGAGATAGCCAGAGTTTAGAAAATGCACTAAGTACATTTTCTTCTCATATTCAAAATATTGCTGAAATTATGCAGACTGCACCAACCAATAGCTTAGTTTTATTTGATGAAATTGGAAGCGGAACAGAGCCTAATGAAGGAGCTGGTTTAGCGATTGCGATATTGGAAGAATTCTATGAACGTGGCAATTGTGTTGTTGCAACAACTCATTATGGTGAAATTAAACGCTATTCAGAGCTGCATCCAGATTTTATTAATGCGGCAATGGCGTTTGACCAAACTACTTTAACGCCGTTATACAAGCTTTTAATTGGTGAATCTGGCGACAGTAATGCACTTTGGATTGCGAAGAAAATGAATTTAAAAACTCAAGTCCTTCAGCAAGCGAAGCAGTATATGGAGAATAAAGAGTACCAGTTAGAGAAACGGAAAATAAAATCAGCTAAAGTACAAGCAGAACATGACAAAGCTTCAGTTCCAATAAGTGCTTATGAAAAAGGAGATCGGGTGCTATTGTTAGAGTTCAATGAAACGGGGTTGGTGTATGAGGACAATCCCTTAAATGAGACGATTACTATTTTTTATAAAGATGAGTTGCATGAAATAGTGCCGAAACGTCTAAAATTAGAAGTGAAAGCAGCGAAGTTATATCCAATCGATTACAACCTAGACAGCTTGTTTAGCAGTTATCAAACACGCAAGCTAGAGCATGACATTCAAAGAGGTTCCAAGAAAGCCTTGAAAAAAATTCATCGTGAAATAAAAGCACAAAAAAAGTAGCTTGATGTCGTTCATAAATAAAATTCTGATATACTAAAGTAGAAAATTGATCGAAAAGACTAATCCAAGGAGCAATGAAATGGAAAAAACAATTGTTGAAAAACTAAAGTTACAATCTTACTCTAAAAAGACAATTCTAAATAAACCAATAGATCAATCTTATTTAACGGAATTAAGTGATGCAGACAATGCATTAAATGAGAAAAACTATGACTTGATTTTTGTATTTGTGTATGATTTTTCTGGTATGCAACAAATTGTACAACAGATTTCTCAAGGAAATTACTTGAAGGAGAAGGGGTATTTATTTATTGCATATCCTAAAAAAGGAAATACGCGTTACCCTACCTTTGTTCATCGTGATGAAATTATGCCAGGCTTACAAGTGGACGAAGGAGGCTATTTACCAGACAGTCCTTTGAAATTTTCACGAATGGTATCAATGGATGATACGTTTACGGTTGTGGGGATAAAAGAGGCGGGAAAAGAAAAAATGAAGAAATCTACTGCCAGTAGCCAACGTGTTGCTGATTCTGGTGAGTTGGTTGTGAAGATTCAAGAGGATTTATACAAAAATCCAACCGAATTGTCATTTTATAATCAATTAACGGCAGGATATCAACGAGACTGGGCGCGCTATGTGTATAGTGCTAAACAGGCAATCACTCAAGAGAAACGAAAAAAAGAAATGATTATGATATTGGAAAATGGTTTTAAAACCCGAGAATTTTATCGACAATCTTTGAGATAAGTGTTAGGTGATCAAATAGAGAAGAAGTTTATGTAGTTTTAAGTTAATTTAATAGAGCATTAGCCATTAAGAAATCTAAGAGGAGTTTTTGCTCTTAGATTTTTTGTCGTAAATTTGTACAACACGATAAGAAATTAGAAAACTATGTTGGGAACTATAGGTTTTTATTAAAAAATAAGATAGAATAAAATAGATGGTATTATTTAAAGGCTAAGGGGGGATTATTTTGTCTGAAGGAAAAGCGAATAACGCAATAAAAAAGAAAAAATCACATATTCCGTTCCGGCTAAATTTATTATTTTTTCTAGTGTTTTTCTTATTTGCGACACTTATTTTACGTTTAGGAGTGTTACAGCTTGTTAAGGGTGAGCAATTCGAGGCTGAGGTACAGCGAACAGAAAAAACCTATATTACAGGGAATGTGCCACGAGGGATGATCTATGATAGTCAAGGACGAGAATTAGTTGGGAATAAAGCGATGCAAGCTATTACATATACTCGTAGTACACAGGTTTCGGCTGTAGAAATGATGAAAACGGCAAAGGTTCTAAGTCAGTACATTCAAATGACTCCAGAAAGTATTGCTGATTTGGAGAATAATCCTAGAGATTTACAGGATTATTGGGCAATTATTCATGAAAAAGAATTAAATAAGCGTTTAAAGAAAAAAGAGAAAAAATTAGAAGGTGCTAAACTTTATGATGTTCAGCTTAGTAAGATTAAGCCAGAAGAATGGCAAGGTTTAACCTCAGCAGAAAAGCAAGTAGCTGCTATTTTTAAACGGATGAATGGAACCTATGCATTAACGACGACTTTTATTAAAAGTAAAGATGTTTTAGATACGGAGATAGCAGCAGTTAGTGAAAATTTGACTGAACTACCAGGTGTTGATACATCCACAGATTGGCAACGGATTTACCCTCAAGAAGATATGTTGAAGAGCATTTTAGGGAGCGTGACCACAGAAAAGGTCGGGTTGCCTGAAGATCAAGCAAGTGCCTTAATGGCTAAAGGATATGCTCGAAATGATCGTGTTGGCAATAGCTATATTGAAAAGCAATACGAAACAGTTTTAAGTGGTTCAAAATCTCAATCAGAAACCGAAGTTGATGCTAATGGACAAGCTTCAGATTCGATTACAACATACAGTGGTGCAAAAGGCGATAATTTAGTTCTAACAATTAACATTGATTTTCAAAATGAAGTGGAAGAGATTGTTAAAAATGCTGTTTCTTCAACTCATGCTAGTTATTATATGGCAGATCGGATTTATGTAGTTGTATCCAATCCCCACAATGGTGAGATTCTGGCTTTAGTTGGGAAAAGATATAATTATGAAACAGATGAAATTGAAGATGATGCACTAGGGACGATGAATAGCCAATACACGATGGGGTCTTCGGTGAAAGGGGCAACTGTCCTTGCGGGGTATATGGATGGTGTAATTACATTAAACAATAGTGCAATTCTTGAGCAACCATTAAAATTTAGAGGAACAGAATCTAAAAGTTCGTACTTCAATCGCGCAGGTGGCGAGAATCAAGTTATGAATGATATCACAGCTCTGGAAGTATCGTCAAATTCCTACATGATGCAGATTGCAATGCGCATGGGTGGTCAATATACCTATACCCCAAATGGGAATTTAGAGATTGATAAAAACGAAGTATTTAGTAAGCTTAGAAATTATTATCGTCAGTTTGGACTAGGAGTAGAAACCGGAATTGATTTGCCTGGAGAATCAACTGGAGGTAGGCCACCTATTGAATCAAGTATTGCTGGTTTAGCACTGGATTTTTCTTTTGGTCAGTTTGATACTTATACACCACTACAATTGAATCAGTATATTTCTACAGTTGCTAATGGAGGACAACGTATTGCACCTCATGTTGTTAAAGAAGTTCGGGGAACAGATGAAAACGGTCAGTTAGGTGCAATTAAATACGTAGTTGAGCCAAACCTATTAAACAATATTAATGTTGGGCAAGAAGAAATAAATAATGTAAAAAAAGGGATGTACAATGTCATTTATGGAAATCATAAATACGGAACAGGAAGAAAGTTGAAAGAGGATTTGGTTACCACTATGGCAGCAAAAACAGGAACAGCAGAAGCTTTTTATGGTGGTGGAGCTGCTAGTTACCCACAAGGTACGTTAGTGACGAACTTAACCTTAGTCGGGTATGCGCCAGCAGATAATCCAGAAATTGCGTTATCTGTCGTTGTTCCATACCTCGGTAATGATAAAACTAGTGTGAATCAAGCTGTTGCTAAAGAAGTAGTGAATGCTTATTTTAATATGAAAAAATAGAAAAAGCTTTTCAATAATCCTAACCGTCTATTGCTAGACTAAAGGAATTGAAAAGCTTTTTTTTTATTTATATTTCTGAAAGTTGTCCGTCCTCGATACGTAGTACACGATCGACTAAGTCTAAAACACGTTCATCGTGGGTAACCATAATAGCCGCTTTGTTTTTTCTATGAGCTTCACTTGCAATCATTTTAACAACTTGATAGCCTCGTTCAGAATCTAAGCTAGCTGTTGGCTCATCTGCTAGAATTACATCAGGATTATTCATTAACGCTCGAGCAATGGCAACTCTTTGACGTTCCCCACCAGACAGTTTATCTGGATATTGGTTTAAGCGATGTTCTAAGCCAAGCTCAGTTAAAAGTTTAATTGCTTTTTTTTTGGCTGCTTTTCTCTCACCAGATAGTTCGTTAATTAGAAGAAGTTGATCAAGAACGGTTAGATAAGGAATTAAATTTCCACCTTGGAAAATAAAGCCGATTTTATTTAAACGTAACTGTGTCCATTGTTTTTGTGATAACGTACTTAAATCAGTATTTCCAATTTTAACCGTTCCTTCAGAAACTGAAAGCAATGCTCCTGCAATAGATAAAAACGTACTTTTCCCAGCTCCGCTTGGTCCGACAATTGCGACAAATTCACCTGCAGCAACTTCTAATGAAACATTTTTTAATACTTCAATTTGTTCGGATCCATCTTGATAATATTTTGAAACATTATTTAATACTAAACTTTTTTCCATTAGTTATTCCCTCCAATTGCTTCGATTGCATCGACTTTTGCTACTTTATAAAGAGATAGAACCGAACCAATTAATGTCACTGCTAGAAACAGTAGTGACGATAACACAGCAGTTAAAGGACTTAATTTAAATGGCATTGATTCTGGAAGAATAGCGGCAACACCATAAGTTAGTCCGTTTCCGATAATTAAGCTAAGAATAGAAAGCAAGCCGATCTGTGTCAGTAAGCTTTTAGCTAAATAACTAGTTTTTGCTCCTAATGCTTTTAACATGCCAAATTGATCCATTTTTTGCAAAGTAATAACGTAAAAAAAGACTGTTAAGACAAAAGCAGCAATAATATATAGGAAGACAATCATCATTGTTAGAGATCCCTGTTCTTCAGAGTAACCAGGGATATTCTGAACAATCTCATTTTTAGGTGCAATAGTTAACTCTTTTTGGTTGAATTTTTCAGCTTCATTTTCTGAAATAGATAAGGCAACTGTATTGTAGGTTGTGTTATTTTTGCTAGAAACAGGATTGATTTCTTTCCATTGTGTTGGAGATAAGAAAACAACACCACTATGACTATATGTTTGATTTTTAGTAAAACCACTAATTTTAAATTGACTATTGGTTGTTGTATCTTCAATGATGTCCCCTAATTTATAGCCATTTCGAGCTAATTTTTGATCGACAACAATTTCATTTGTATTCTCTTTTGCAAATTTTCCAGAACTTAGTGTTGGTTTTTGAAAACTATCTGGTTCTAATAGGAAATAAGCAATATCCGTTTTTTCTGTTCCCTTTTCTAAGCTAATTGTACTCATTCGAGTACTGAAGGGGACAGCTTTCTTTCCGTATACTGTTTGCATATCTTGCCATTGTTCTTCTGTAATTGTTGAACGAGCTATCCGATTATCAGAATCTTTTTCTAAAACGTAATAAGTAGCAGGACTTTCTTTAATTGCGGATGCATTGTCACTAGCTAAACCATTTGCTAAACCCGTTACAAAAAGCACCAACCAAATAATCATGATCATAATCAAACTAATCAAAGCATATCTAAGTTTTGAATGCTTGATTTCACGCCATGCTAAAAACATATCCAATCACACTCCAATTCTTTAATGCTCTAAGCATACAAGGAGAGTGTGAACTGAATATGAACGATTGTTTACAATTTAGTTTTTGGCAATGTAACCGCGAAGGTAGTTCCGTGGTTTTTTTGGCTTTCAATATGGATAGTTCCTTGGTGTAGTTGAATAATTTTTTTCGTAATAGCCAAACCAAGTCCGCTACCCGAATCTTTTTGAATTTGATTTGGGTTGCCTTGATAGAAACGATCAAATAGATGAGGGAGAACATCGTCGTCTATTCCAGCGCCGCTATTAAAGAAGGAAATTAAATAATTCTCGTTGTCTTCAATTAACTGAATGATGATTTCACCATCATCAGGGGTATAACGAATGGCGTTTGTTAATAAATTTTGCCAAATTTGATAAAGAAAATTCTCATTACCAGTTACGAAGGCTGGTTGTAAATTCGTAACTAAATAAATATTTTTAGCTTGCCACTTCCATTGAGTAAATTGAATGAACTGGCGAATTTGTTTTGTGATATCAACTTTTTTTCCTTCCGTCAACTGACTTTCATTATCCAAATACGCCAAGGTTAAGAGTTGTTTGGTTAAATCCGAAAGTCGAGCAGTTTCGCTTTCAATGATTGTAAGATAATTCAATCGTTGTTCTTGTGTTAAGGTGTTGTCTTTTAAAAAAGTTGAATACCCTTGAATAGAAGTTAATGGAGTTTGAATTTCATGAGATACATTTGCGACAAATTCCTGTCTAGCTTGCTCAGCTTTGCTAATTTCGGTTGCCATAGTGGCAAAAGAATTGGTAAGCTGTCCAATTTCGTCTTTTCGTCGAGTTGTTTTGATAATTTCCGATGGGTTATTAGTAAATTTTTGTGTTGCATGGGTTAGGTTTTTGATCGGTGTTACAATAAAATGACTGCCTAAAAAAATTAAGCAAAAGCCTATAGTAATTGTTAGTAGTAAAAGTAAGGCAAAAAAGATGCGTAGCTCACCAAATTGTTGAGCGGGGTCTGGTCGAATAAAGACCGCGTATGTTATCGTTCCATTTTGAATCGGAATTCCAATCGTATTGCGGATGTCATTATCAAAAAAACCAGTAATAAATAAGCTTTTAGGGAATTCAGCAATGCCATGATAAGTCGTTCCGTTTAAAACACCATCAACAGTGGTGGAAGGGAGCTCTTTTTTTCTAAATGAATCACCATAGGCATTTTGGTTGCCAGTAGAAGACACGCTATAAATTTCATAACCTAAATTTGAAATGTGGGTTAAGTAATCGTCCATATCTATAGAAGCATTGTGTTTAAAATAATCTTGAACTTCTTCAGCAACCTTGGTAACTTTTGCATCATTGACGGGTTTTAATGCAAATTGATAATAAATATTAGAAATAAGAAAGGCTGCTAAAAAACTAATAATCATAACTAAAAAAGTAGTGCCGACGATTAATTTGTGTAAACTTTTCATTCTAATTCCTCCAAACGATATCCAATGCCCCGAACAGTTGTAATAGCAATGGAACTCTCCTTGGTTAGATGTTGACGCAATCTTTTAATATGAACATCAACCGTACGATCGTTCCCTTCATAATCTAATCCCCAGATGGATTCAATTAGCTCATCACGAGTAAATATTTTTTTAGGGTAAGAGGCTAATTTTAAAAGAACTTGAAACTCTTTCAAAGGTAAGTAAAGTTCTTTTTCTTCTAATGTAACTAAATAATTTTTAGTATCAATTTTTAAATTGCCAATATCAATAATGGCTTGATTTGGAATTTGATAGCGTCTGAATAAAGCATTCATTCTGAAAAGAAGTTCCTTTAATTCAAAAGGTTTTGTAATGTAGTCGTCCGTTCCAGCCTGAAAACCTTGTTCCTTATCAACCATTTCACCCTTTGCAGTTAGCAAAATAACTGGAATTGTTTGATTTTCTCGGATTTTTCGGCAAACTTGAAAACCATTTTTTTCTGGCATCATCACATCTAAAATAGCTAATGAAATGGTGTTGTTTTCACTCATATCAATGGCCTCTTGACCATTATGTGCGACTAGAACATGATAGCCCTCAGAGCTTAAAAATTGTTGGAGCATTTGATTGATATGTGGATCATCATCAGCAATTAAAATTGTTTTCATAAAGAATACATCCTTTGTTAATAAGTTAGTTAAATTAATTTTGCCATATCTGAAAGAATATAGCTAGTTTGTTCTAACGATTATTTATGATAAAAAGTGTAATTAAACAGTCTAACATAATTTCTAACAACAAAAAAGGCTATTTTGAAAAAATAAGACAAATTCAACAATTAAGATGGAAAATGTGTTATAATAGGATATTGAACGTTATGGTAATTTTGATTTACGTTTTATAAGAACCAAAGAAATGAGGGGATTTGTATGGAAATTAAAATAACCGATGAGATTCAGTCCGTTGTGGAGATTGAACTTAGAAAAGGTGCTAGTAAGTCAAGAATTGCAACACTTTTAGGTGTGAATTATGATGAGGCCTTGGTTATCATTGATGCTGTAAAAGAGTCTTTTAGACCAGATGTTGGAGATGAGATTCGCTTTACATTTCGAGATGAACAAATGGCTGGTGTTATTCAAAAATTATTAACCAATAGTGCCGTTGTTGAAATCTTTTGGGATAAATCATCTTCAATTATGAAAGACGTTTGCGAAGATAAAACAATTGTTAATTTTAAAGATATTATTGAAGTTACTAATTTAAATGTTAATTCATAAGTCTGAATATTTTTATTTTTTGATTAAAAATACGGATAAATAAAAAATTATACACAAAGAAATTTATTTTTCTTTGTGTATTTTTTTGCGTATTCGTGAAAACACTAGAGAATTACTTTGATATTCAAAATAAATTTTATGAATTAAAACCTGTTTTAATAAGGTCTGTTCCAGTCGAAAAAAAAAAATTAATAAAAGAGACTTGACAGTTTTAAAAAAAAATAATATAGTTTGAATGTCAAACAATTTGAATATCAAAGTATATTGCAAAAAAGACAAATTAAATACGAAAGGGAGGAGTTGGTGTTGCCAGACTCATTTGAAACAATTAACGATTATCTAGTCAATGTGTTTAACGAAATACTGACAATTGAAGAAACTGCCCTACAAAATAGTAGTTTTGAAGATCTCTCAATTAAAGAGATGCATACAGTTGAAGCAATTGGAATGTATCAACGACGAACAACTACAGAAGTCGCTAAGATGCTTCGAGTTACAGTTGGTACATTAACGGTTGCGGTAAACAATCTAGTACGTAAAGGGTATGTTGAACGTATCCGAAGCGAGAATGATCGACGAGTTGTAAAACTAGGACTAACCAAACGAGGACGTTTATTGTACCGTCTGCATGATAAATTTCATAAAGAAATGGTAAAAGAAACAATAGAAGATATGCAACCAGAAGAAATCGCAGTCTTAATTAAAGGCTTGAGGAACTTACATGGTTTCTTAGATAAAACACAAAAAAAATTGAAAGAACAGGGCTGAAACTCTATGGAAACAAGAATTGTTAGTACTGGGAGTTATGTTCCAAAAAAACAGGTTTCCAATGAGATGCTGGAAAGTTTAATGGATACTAGTGATGAATGGATTAAAACGCGAACTGGAATCGCACAAAGACATCTATCGGCAGAAACAGAGAACACTTCCGTTCTTTGTGGTAAAGCAGCTGAAAAGATGTTAGCGAAGGCTGGTATAACTGCATCAGAGATTGATTTAATTATTGTCGCAACCATGACACCAGATTACTTAAGTCCATCAACAGCTTGTCTGGTTCAAGACTACATTGGAGCTAACCAAGTGATGGCTTTTGATATAAGTGCTGCTTGTTCAGGGTTTGTCTATGCTTTATCAGTTGCTGAAAAAATGATGAAAAGCGGCAATTTTCGCTATAGCCTTGTTTTAGGTGGCGAAGTTATGTCTAAAGTATTAGACTGGCAAGACCGTGGAACCGCCGTTCTTTTTGGTGATGGAGCAGGAGGCGTGCTGTTAAAAGCAGAACCTAATGAAAAAGGATTGATTTTAGCTGAAGATATTCATTCTGATGGAAGTCGAGGAATGGCGTTAACGGTTGGTGCTTTACCTGTTGTTAATCCCTACCAAGAACCACCAGCATCTTTAGAACAACAATTAGAAATGGAAGGTCGGAAAATTTTCGATTTTGCCATTCGCAGTGTACCAAAAAGTATTAAACAAGTTGTGGAAAATGCAGGGTTAGAGTTAGAGGATATTGATTTCATTTTACCTCATCAAGCCAACTATCGGATTGTGGAAGCAATTGCGAAGAAACTGAAATTACCAATGACGAAATTTAAAACGAATATGGATAAATACGGCAATACATCTGCTGCCAGTATTGGAATTTTATTTGATGAGCTAGTAGCATCAGGAGAATTACAATTAGGAAGCGGTCAAAAAGTTATTTTGACTGGTTTTGGTGGAGGCCTTACATGGGGTTCTACTTTAATTCAGTTGTAAATATATGCATTTGTTTTTAAAACAAAGCGATCATGTAAAAAAAAATTATAAAACATACAAATGGAGGAAACAAAAATGACATTCGAAAAAATTCAAGCAATCATCGTGGACCAACTAGATAAAGAGGAAGCAGAAGTACAATTAACAACTAATTTCCGTGAGGATTTAGAAGCAGATAGTTTAGATTTATTCCAAATCATCAATGATATTGAAGATGAATTTGATATTAAAATTGAAACAGAAGAAGGTTTAAACACTGTTCAAGATATCGTTAACTTTGTAGAAGCAGAATTAAAAAATAAATAAACCAGAATTAAAGAAAGTAGGAACCTGCATGCAATCAGAATTATGCGAAAAACTTGGAATTACGTATCCTATTATTCAAGGAGCAATGGCGTGGGTAGCAAATGCAGAACTTGCAAGTGCTGTTTCTAACGCTGGAGGTCTGGGAATTATTGCTTCTGGTCATGCGCCAGAAGAAGTTGTTCGTGAACAAATTAAGCAGGCAAAAGAAAAAACCAATCGTCCCTTTGGAGTTAATATTATGCTTTTATCTCCTCACGTTGAGGCAATCGTCAAAGTTGTCTGTGAGGAAGGTGTTAAAGTTGTTACAACTGGGGCTGGAAGTCCTGGAAGATATATGAAACTCTTTAAAGAGCATGGAATTACTGTAATTCCTGTGGTCGCTTCTGTTGCTTTAGCAAAACGAATGGAAAAAGATGGAGCAGATGCAATTATTGTTGAGGGAATGGAAGCCGGTGGACATATTGGTAAGCTAACCACGATGGTTTTAGTTCCACAGATTGTGGATGCTGTTTCGATTCCAGTGATTGCTGCAGGTGGTATTGGTGATGGTCGCGGAATGGCCGCGGCATTTATGCTAGGTGCTTCCGCGGTGCAATTAGGAACACGTTTCTTAGTAGCATCGGAATGTACTATTCACCAAAATTTTAAAGATGCTGTTTTAAAAGCTCGTGATATTGATACGACGGTTACTGGCCAGATTACTGGACATCCTGTTCGGACTATACGGAACAAATTAACACGTATCTATGATCAAGCTGAAAAAGAAGAAACGAGTAAAGAACAACCGGATTTTGATCGTCTAGAAGCGCTAGGTAAAGGAACACTTCGTCTAGCTGTTGTAGAAGGCGATACGAAAAATGGTTCTATGATGTCAGGTCAAATTGCTGGTTTAATCAATAAAGAGCAGACTTGTGGCGAGATTATTAATGAGTTAATGGACGAGTATCAAGTTGTGATTAAAAAGCAAGCTGATGCACTTCTAAATTAATATCTTTTAATCATACTGATTGACATATAAATTCAAATAATTCTAAAAATGAGCCTTTAGGGGCTTGTTTTTATAAGGACTTAGTTTTAGGCTACGTTAATTTGATTGAATCTATTAAAAGCTCATTTTTTAGTAATAAGAAATTACCTTTTAATGAAGATTCATCAATTTATTGAGCTTTTAACTTTTAAAAAGGAGTTAATCCAATGAAGATTGCTTTTGTATATAGTGGACAAGGTGCTCAGTATCAAGGCATGGGGCAAGATCTTTATGAATCAAATCAAATCGTACGAGATGTATTTGATTCTGCTAGTGAAGCGCTTGATCTAGATATGGTAGCATTATGCTTTGAAGAGAATAATCAATTAAATGAAACAACTTTTACTCAACCAGCTATTTTGACAGTTAGTATGGCGATTGATGCTATATTGAAGGAGAACGGAATTGAGCCAGAAGTTGTAGCGGGCCTAAGCTTAGGAGAATATAGCGCTTTAGTGAAATCTGGTGCGTTAGACTTTCGTGAGGCTGTTCAATTAGTGAAGCAACGTGGTCAGTTCATGACAGAAGCGGTGCCTTCAGGTGTAGGTGCTATGAGTGCAATTATGGGGTTAGATCGTGAGATTGTTGAAGCAGTCTGTACGGAGGTTGAAGCAAGCGGTGTTGGTGTTGTTACACCAGCTAATTATAACATGCCTGGACAAATTGTTATTGCTGGAATTAAAGCTGCAGTAGAAGAAGCTGGGGAACGTTTAAGTCAAAAAGGTGCTAAAAGAGTGATTCCATTGCAAGTAAGTGGTCCGTTCCATACGGCTTTATTAGAACCTGCTTCAAAACAATTAGCACAAGCATTAGAAACCGTATCGGTTCATGAACCTAAACTTCCAGTTGTTAGCAATACTGAAGCGAAAGTAATCAAGAATCAAACCGAGATTACACCGTTATTAGTACGTCAGGTGATGTCACCCGTGCTTTGGGAAGATAGCGTTCGTACAATGATTGATGAGCTAGGAGTAACAACCTTTATTGAAGTCGGACCAGGTAAAGCTTTAAGTAGTTTTATTAAGAAGATTGATCGTTCTGTAACGATTTTAAATGTTGAAAATCAAAAATCCCTAGAAAAAACCTTAGAAAAATTAAAAGCTGAATAAATTACTTGAAATCAAATAAAAAACTAATTTTAAAGGAGTGAAGGAATGACCTTAACTGGGAAAAGTGTCATTGTAACAGGAAGTTCACGAGGAATTGGGAAAGCCATTGCTCTTGAATTTGCTAAAAATGGTGCCAATATTGTTTTAAATGGTCGTAAACCTATTTCAGCAGAACTAATCGCTGAGATTGAAGCATATAATGTAAAATGTCATGTAATTCTTGGTGATGTAAGTAGCTTTGAGATGGCAAAACAATTAATTGACGAAACAAAAGAAGTTTTTGGTAGTGTAGATGTTTTAGTCAATAATGCTGGAATTACCAATGATAAGCTATTAATGCGTATGTCAGAAGAAGATTTTGATGCAACGTTAACTGTTAACTTAAAAGGAACCTTCAATACGATTCGTCATGCAACTGGAGTAATGTTGAAACAACGTAGTGGAACGATTATTAATTTGTCCAGTGTTGTTGGACTAACTGGTAATGTTGGTCAAGCAAACTACGCAGCAAGTAAAGCAGGTGTACTAGGTTTAACTAAATCAGCTGCCCGCGAATTAGCAGCTCGTGGAATTACAGTGAATGCTATTGCACCAGGATTTATTGAAACAGATATGACCGATGAATTAAGTGATAAAAATAAAGAGCTAATGAAACAACAAATTCCACTAAGCCGTTTTGGTCAAGTTGAAGATGTTGCGAAAGCAGCTATCTTTTTAAGTCAAAATAAATATATTACTGGTCAAGTCATCAATGTTGATGGTGGCATGGTAATGAACGGATAATGAGAGGAGTTAATTGAAATGAATCGAGTAGTTATTACGGGAATGGGAGCAGTAACTCCTGTCGGAAATAGCGTTGATACGTATTGGGAAAGTTTAAAAGCTGGTAAAAATGGTATTACAGAAATTACTAGATTTGACGCTTCTGAAACAGGAATTACGATTGCCGCAGAATTAAAAGATTTTGATGCAACAAAATATATGCCTAAAAAAGAAACAAAACGGACAGATTTATTCTCTCAATATGGAATTGCAGCCGCAGTTCAAGCGATGGAAGATAGTCAATTAGATATAGAAAAAATTGATGTCGACCGTTTTGGTGTTATTGTTAGTTCCGGAATTGGTGGGATGAACACGATTCAAGAACAAGTAATTAAAATGCATGACAAAGGACCAAAACGTGTAGCACCATTTTTCGTACCGATGGTCATTGGTAACATGGCAGCGGGAAATATTGCGATCCGTGTAGGTGCAAAAGGTATCTGTACATCAATCGTAACAGCATGTGCTTCTGGAACAAATTCAATTGGTGAAGCTTTCCGTTCAATTAAACATGGTTATTCAGATGTGATTTTAGCTGGTGGAACAGAGGCAACAATTTGTGAAATTGGAATTGCTGGTTTTGGTGCATTAACAGCTTTAAGTAAATCAACAGATCCTAATCGTGGTTCGGTACCCTTTGATAAAGAACGTAATGGTTTTGTTATGGGTGAAGGCGCTGGAGTTCTAGTTTTAGAAGAGTTACAACACGCGATTGATCGTGGTGCAACAATTTATGGTGAAGTTGTTGGGTACGGTTCAACTTGTGATGCTGGACATATGACAGCCCCTTCAGTTGATGGTAGTGGTGCTGGAAAAGCGATGATGCAAGCTATGAAAGAAGCTGGTATTACTCCAGCGGATGTTGATTATATCAATGCTCATGGAACAAGTACCCCTGCTAATGATAGCGCAGAAACAACGGCTATTAAATATGCAATGGGTGAAGAAATTGCGAAACAAGTACCAATCTCAAGCACAAAAAGTATGGTTGGTCATTTGCTTGGAGCAGCGGGAGCTATTGAAGGTATCGCATGTGTGAAAGCTTTACAAGATGGTTTCTTACCTCCTACAATTGGTTATCAAGTAGCAGATGAAGCATGTGATTTAGATGTTATTCCAAATGTTGGCCGTGCTGCCAAAGAAGCTAAATATGCATTAAGTAACTCATTAGGCTTTGGTGGTCATAATGCTGTTGTCTGCTTTAAAAAGTGGGGGGACGCATAAATGAATATAGCTGAAGTCAAAGAAATGCTAGCTTTAGTAAATGCATCAGACTTGACGGAGTTTGATTTACAAATTGATAATGTTGTTTTGCATATGAGTAAAAATACAAATAGTGCAAATGTAAATCAACAAGTAGCGACTCCTTCATCAGAAGTCACTGTAGCCCAATCAGCTAATCAAACTGTTCGTTCACAACCAAGCACGATTACTGAAGCTGAAATTGCTGAAGAAGTAATTACTGAAAAAGAAGGTAGCCTTGTTCGAGCTCCAATTGTTGGGGTGGTTTATTTAGCTGCCTCACCTGATAAACCAGACTTTAAAAAAGTTGGGGATACAGTTGAAATCGGAGAAACTTTGTGTATTGTTGAAGCAATGAAACTAATGAATGAGATCACTAGTGATGTTGCTGGAACAATTGCTGAAATTTTAATTGAAAATGAACAAGTGGTTGAGTACAATCAGCCTTTATATCGAATTGTCTAAATAAACTAAAAAATGAATTGACCTTTAGGAGGAAATAATAATGAGCGTATTAACAGCAACGGAAGTAATGGAATTAATCCCAAATCGTTACCCAATCTTTTTTATCGACTATGTAGATGAGTTGATTCCTGGTGAGCACGTGGTTGCCACTAAAAATGTAACAATCAATGAAGAATTTTTCCAAGGACATTTCCCTGGAAATCCAACAATGCCTGGTGTATTGATTTTAGAAAGTCTAGCACAAGCTGGATCAATTCCATTGTTAAAATTAGATAAATTTAAAGGACAAACAGCTTATTTAGGTGGAATGAATAAAGTAAAATTCCGTAAAAAAGTTGTTCCTGGTGATGTTTTAAAATTACACGTTGATATTATTAAATTAAAAGATTATGCTGGAATTGGAAAAGCAGTTGCTTATGTAGATGGCAAAAAAGTTTGTGAAGCTGAATTAACCTTCATTATTGGAAGATAAGCCTATGTTTAGCAAAATATTAGTAGCAAATCGTGGTGAAATTGCAGTCAGAATTATCCGAGCTTGTAAAGAGCTTGGAATTCAGACTGTCGCGGTTTACTCAGAAGCAGATAAAGATGCCCTTCATATGCAGTTAGCAGACGAAGCCATTTGTATTGGTCCAGCTAAAGCGACAGACTCTTATTTAAATATGCAGAGTATTTTAAGTGCTGCCGTAGTAACTAAAGCACAAGCCATTCATCCTGGGTTTGGTTTTTTATCAGAAAATAGTGTTTTTGCAACAATGTGTGGGGAATGCAATATTACATTCATTGGTCCAGACGCAGAAACAATTGATATGATGGGAAATAAAGCCAATGCTAGAGCTTTAATGATTGAAGCAAAGGTACCCGTTATTCCTGGAAGTGATGGATTTGTTACAGATATTGATATGGCAAGAGAATTAGCCGATAAGTTAGGCTATCCCGTTATGTTAAAAGCTGCAGCAGGTGGTGGTGGAAAAGGAATTCGTAAGGTCATGGTACCGGATGAATTAGAATCAGCTTATCTAAGTGCTAGTAGTGAGGCGCAAGCTGCATTTGGCGATAACCGGATGTACATGGAACGAATTATCCTTCATGCTCGTCATATAGAAGTTCAAATTTTAGCCGATAATTTTGGCAATGTGATTCATTTAGGTGAACGTGATTGTTCACTGCAACGAAACAACCAAAAAGTAATTGAAGAATCTCCATCTGTTGCAATTAGCCAAGAGCAACGTAAAATGCTTGGTGAAACAGCAGTTCGTGCTGCAAAACATGTTGGCTATAAAAACGCAGGTACAATTGAATTTTTATTAGATGATACTGGCTTTTACTTTATGGAAATGAATACGCGTATTCAAGTAGAACATCCCGTTACTGAAATGGCAACAGGAATTGATATTGTGAAAGAGCAATTATTGATTGCTAGTGGCAAAGAAATGACATTAAAACAAGAAGATATTCATTTAACAGGTCATACGATTGAGTGCCGAATTAATGCAGAAAATCCTGCCTTTCATTTTGCACCTTCTCCAGGTACCATCAATTATCTACTTTTACCTAGTGGTGGTCTTGGTTTACGTGTTGACAGTGCAATGTTTGCTGGTTATGAAATTCCACCTTATTATGATGCAATGATTGCAAAGATTATTACAAAAGGCGAAAATCGTAGCGAAGCGATTGCTAAGATGAAACGTGCTTTAAGTGAATTAGTGATTGATGGTATTATTACAAATCAGTTTTTCCAAGAGGATTTATTAATGGATCAACGTTTTGTAGATGGTGCTTATGATACAAATTTCCTACAAGATACGTTTCTTCCTGAATGGAATGAACTAAACAACTAATCCATGCTGAGATGAGCTAAAGAGGTGATAAAATGAGATTGTTTAAAAAACGTGAATTTATTCCAATTGATCCAAAACGTCAGCAAGTTGAACAAAAAAGTCAAAATGATCCTAAAGTTCCAGATGGAATGTGGGAAAAATGTCCTAGTTGTAAAAAGGCTATTTATACCAAAGATTTAGGAGAAGAACGCATTTGTCCATCTTGTGGCTATTGTTTTAGAATTGGTGCGCTTGAAAGAATTCAGTTAACGGTTGATGAAGGTAGCTTTAAAGAATGGGATACCGGGATTTCTAATACGAATCCGATGGAATTTCCTGATTACGAAGAAAAAATTGCTACTTTGCAAGAAAAAACTGGGTTGGATGAAGCTGTAATCACAGGTGAAGCAACAATTAACGGTCAACCTCATGTAATTGCAGTAATGGATGCGAGTTTTATTATGGGAAGTATGGGAACCGTAGTTGGTGAGAAAATCACCAGAGTTTTTGAAAAAGCTACTATAAAAAAACTGCCTGTTATTATTTTTACAGCATCTGGGGGAGCTCGGATGCAAGAAGGAATTTTATCTTTAATGCAAATGGCTAAGATTAGTGGAGCAGTTGCTAAACACAGTGTAGCTGGCTTATTATATGTAGTAGTTTTAACGGATCCTACTACAGGAGGAGTTTCTGCTAGTTTTGCAATGCAAGGAGATATTATTTTGGCAGAGCCGCAAGCGTTAATTGGTTTTGCCGGTAGACGAGTAATTGAACAAACAATTAATGAAGAATTACCTGATGATTTTCAAAAGGCTGAGTCTTTGTTAGAAACAGGTTTTATTGATAAAATTGTACCACGAACAGACTTAAAACAAACCTTGAGTTTAATTTTAAGTTTACATTAAAGAAACTGAATTAAAGAAGGTGGAAAGTTTGAAAACTGCTAGTGAGATTGTTGCTTTGTCTAGAAAAACGACACGGTTAACGGCGTTAGAATATATGAACTTTCTTTTTAAAGACTTTATTGAGTTCCATGGTGATCGTTCTTACCGTGATGACAAAGCTGTTGTCGGTGGGATTGCTACTTTGAATGGCCAGCCAGTCACTCTGATTGGTATTCAAAAAGGACATACCTTGGAAGAAAATATGATGCGTAATTTTGGTTCTCCTCATCCAGAGGGGTATCGTAAGGCACTGCGTTTAATGAAGCAAGCGGAAAAGTTTAATCGTCCAGTAGTGACATTTATAAATACAGCAGGTGCTTATTGTGGTGTAGAGGCTGAAGAACGTGGTCAAGGTGAAGCGATTGCTAGAAACTTAGTTGAAATGAGTCAATTAAAAGTTCCTATTATTTCAATTATTATTGGTGAAGGTGGAAGTGGCGGAGCATTAGCTTTAGCTATGGGAAATCAAGTTTGGATGATGGAGCATACAATGTATGCTATTTTATCACCAGAAGGTTTTTCTTCTATTTTGTGGAAAGATGCAGCTCGCTCTAAAGAAGCTGCAGAAATGATGAAATTAACAGCACGTGATTTATTAGGTTTGGATGTCATTGATTTATTGATTCCAGAAACTAAAGAGGGTGTATTGTTGAGTCAAGAAACAATTGCCAAACAAATGCAGCAAGAGTTAAGTGATAGCTTAAAAAAACTTAATGAATTAACTGCTGAAGAATTAATTGAAGCTCGTTATCAGCGATTTAGAAAGTATTAATAGACGAAAATAAAGCCACATCCATTGGGGAAATCTAAATGGATGTGGCTTTATTTTTCAAGAAATTTCATGATATTCAGGAATTTTAACCGTTGAAGATTGATACAGATATTTATTATCATTGGTTTCAATTAAGATAGAAAAATGTTTTTCATTAAGTAAGAGATCTCCTATTTTATCGCGAGTATAAATTCTGCCATGAGGAATACCTTCTGGTAATTTAATTTGAATATTTTTTAATTCATAGAAACCATCGGCAATTGTTTCTACAAAAATTAAATCAGAAATTTCTTGAAGCTCTGTTTGTTCATCTTTTGATAAATCTTTGACATGACCTTGATTCAATTCGTTACGCCTCTTTCATTATGTATTTAAAATTAGTATAACATTAATTATTCATTTTTTAAATAGATACTGTTACTTTGTTATTTATTTAAATGAATAAGCAAATGAAATACTTTGTTTAGAAAATAAACTTGTTTTGGTAAAATAAATAGGTTTCCTTTCTTAGACGACTCTGATAGGATTAATAGAGAACATGAATTTATAGATTGGTTGTGAAAGAAATGGGAGAAAAAATTATTTTTCCTAAAAATTATGAACATTATCTAAAAAAAGCAATGAACGCTTTTCAATCAGGTCGAATGACTGAAGCCATTCCTTTTTTTAAAGAAGCCTATCAAATAAAACAAGAAGAAAAAGTCAACACTTTTTATGTAACAGCACTATATCAAACTGGATTCTATCAAGAAGCGAAAGAATTAGCTGAGGATAAGAGATCATTTTACGAGAATGAAGAGCAGCTTTATGCTTTTTATACGTCTATTTTAATACGTGCACATTATTTTCTACAGGCAGAAGCGATTATCAAAAAACAATTAAATCGTAAAGATAAGCAACTTGACCGGGTGACATGGCAAAGTTTAATGGGTTTTTCCAAAGAAGAGCAAAAAAATATGCAAATCAAAGAAGAAAAACGAATCCAAGATATTTTAAAACGAGCATCAATGATTGGAGATAAAACGTATCAGGAACAATCAGTTCTTTTAAATGAGCTAGAAACAGTGTCCATCAAAGACTACTTAATAATCGCAAAATTATTACTTGTTAATCCATATGTGAACGGATTAATCAAAGCAACTTTATTAGAATATCTGGTGAATGAAAAAATTGATGAAGACTTAGCCATTTCATGGTTTCAGCAAGAACGTAAGGTAAATCCTAGCCAATTGCTACCTATTAATAAAATTCCAACAGTCCGATTGGCTCTGCAATTGTTGGAAGAACAGTTAGGTGTTGATAATCCAACTTTATATGAGGTTGTTTGTCAAGAAGCTCAAGTTCATTTTATTTTATTATATCCATTTATTGAAGAAGTTATTGTAGAACCAAGAACCTGGGTTTCATTGTACCGAAAACATTACGACCTCAATTATCAAGATGAAGTGGAAAATTTAGATGAATTTACAAAAGAAGAAGAGTGGATGGATTGCTTAAATCAACAAATTCATGATTTTACGGTAGAAATCTGAGTTAATTCTAATTTTTTTCGTACTATTACTGTGTTAGTATTTACAAAGTTTTCACGATAGTGTACTATTAATGAGTGTGCAATTTCTATAATGAAATTGTGAAAAATGAGTGTTTCGGAGGGAATATTAATGACTGCTAATTGGGAAAAAAAAGGCACAAATGATGGTGTCTTAAAATTTGAAATTAAAGAAGAAAAAATTAAAGAAGGTTTAGAGAAAGCTTTTGACAAAGTGAAGAAAAACCTTAATGTACCAGGTTTCCGTAAAGGTAAAGTATCTCGTCAAGTCTTTAACAAAATGTATGGAGAAGAATCTTTATTTGAAGATGCTTTAAACATTCTTTTACCAGAAGCTTATTCAATCGCTTTGGAAGAAGCTGGAATTGATCCAGTTGATCAACCAAAAATCGACGTTGAAAGCATGGAAAAAGGTCAACCTTGGATTATTACTGCTGAAGTAACTGTTAAGCCTGAAGTTAAATTAGGCGAATACAAAAACTTAACAGTTGAAAAACAAGACCGTGAAGTAACTGATGCGGATGTTGATGCTAAGATTAAAGAAAAACAAGAAGCACAAGCTGAATTAGTTTTAAAAGAAGACGCTGCTGTTGAAGGCGATACAGTTGTTATCGACTTTGAAGGATTTAAAGATGGAGTTGCTTTTGATGGTGGAAAAGGTGAAAATACATCCCTTGAAATTGGTTCAAATTCATTCATTCCAGGATTTGAAGAGCAATTAATCGGTGCTAAAGCTGGCGATGCTGTTGAAGTAACAGTAACTTTCCCAGAAGAATACCATGCTGAAGACTTAAAAGGTGCAGAAGCCGTCTTTAAAGTAACTGTTCATGAAGTGAAAGCAAAAGAATTACCTGAATTAGATGATGAATTTGCTAAAGATGTTGACGAAACAGTTGAAACTTTAGCTGAATTAAAAGAAAAAACCAAAGCTGATTTAGTTGCAGCTAAAAATACAGCTGCTGATGAAGCAATTCAAGAGTCAGCAATACGTCAAGCTGTTGACAATGCTGAAATCGTTGAATTACCACACGTAATGGTACATGACGAAGTTCACCGTCAAATGGATCAATTCCTAAATGACATGCAACGTCAAGGTGTATCTCCAGAAATGTACTATCAATTAACAAACACAACTGAAGAAGACCTACACAAACAAATGGAAGAAGATGCAGATATTCGCACACGTACAAACTTAGTACTTGAAGCAATTGTTGCTGCTGAAAACTTTGAACCATCTGAAGAGGAAATTGAAAAAGAGATCAAAGAATTAGCTGAGCAATACAACATGGAAGAAACAGCTGTTCGTGCTGCTTTAAGTGTTGATATGCTAAAACATGATATCTCAATGAAAAAAGCGATTGATTCAATTACTGAAACAGCCGTTGAAAAATAATAATTAGTTGAAAGCATCTAATCACCACCTTTTCGTAGTGATTAGATGCTTTTTTTAGATTACTGACTAAGAACTATTTTATAAAAATCAGACTCTTTTTCTAAGAACAAATGAAGGATTTATATGTACAAGGAAAGAGGAGGCAGTTTATTGGTAAAGACGAGTATTGGAAATGAAAAATTAACCAAAAAAGCAAAAAATGACTTTATTTTGAAACATAAACTTAAAGCAATGGTTCATATTGACGAAGTGATGAATGTGTTAGCTATCCCTAATCATCTAACAGCTGAAGAAATTGATACAGTTATTCAACAAATAGAAGACGCTGGTGTTAGTGTAGTTGGAGATGATGGCGGTCCAACAGAAAGACAAATGCTAGTTTCAGTTAAAGAAAAATTAGATTTAAAAAAAGTCGATATGTCAGTTCCCCTTGGAATTTCGACAGATGACCCAGTTCGGATGTATTTAAAAGAGATTGGTCAAGTAGACTTATTAACTGCTGCGGAAGAAGTTACCTTGGCAGAAGGTGTTTTATTGGGAGATCAAGAAGCACGTAATCATTTAGCTGAAGCGAATTTGCGATTAGTAGTAAGTATTGCGAAACGCTATATGGGACGTGGTATGCAGTTCTTAGACTTGATTCAAGAAGGAAACTTAGGCTTAATGAAAGCTGTTGAAAAGTTCGATCATACAAAAGGCTTTAAATTTTCAACCTATGCAACTTGGTGGATTAGACAATCAATTACCCGCTCAATTGCTGATCAAGCACGAACTATTCGTATTCCAGTTCATATGATTGAAACGATTAACAAGTTGGTGCGTATTCAACGTTTACTTATTCAAGATTTAGGTAGAGAAGCAACGGTTGAAGAATTAGGAGCTGAGATGGATCTTTCTACTGAGCGTATTCGAGAAATTTTAAAGATTTCACAAGAACCAGTTTCATTAGAAACACCTATTGGGGAAGAAGATGATTCCCATCTAGGAGATTTTATTGAGGATCCAGGGGCTAAAGATCCAGAAGAGCAAGCTTCCTATCAGTTATTAAAAATTCAAATCGAAGATGCTCTAGATACTTTAACAGATCGTGAAGAGAATGTCCTACGATTACGATTTGGGTTAGATGATGGAAGAATTCGGACTTTAGAAGAAGTTGGTAAAGTGTTTGGTGTAACAAGGGAACGGATTCGTCAAATTGAAGCCAAAGCATTACGCAAACTACGTCATCCAAGTCGCTCTAAACAATTAAAAGACTATTTATAAATTGATTTAGTTATAAAATGCAGAACAACAATTAAGCTAAATGTAGCTTTTAGTCTAAATCAGACTTTAAGCAACTTTTAGTTTATTTTTAACTTGATTATGGTATTTGTCAAGGAATGTACATAGTAGAAACTAGAAAATAGTTGGAAATGTTTCTATTTTGTAAAACTTTATGCTAATATAAAATGAATTTAGATAATTCCATTGTATTTTTATAGGAAAATCTGATACTATTAAACTTGTATGAATGAGAATAGAGGTGGATGAAGCAATGTTTAATGATGAAGAAGTAAAAGGACCAGTAAATTGTTCTTTTTGTGGCAAGTCACAAGAACAAGTTAAAAAAATTGTAGCTGGACCAGGTGTATATATTTGTAATGAATGTATTGAGTTGTGTAAAGAAATTATTGATGAAGAATTTAACGAAGCTGGGTATGGTGAATTCCTAGAGGTTCCAAAACCTCAAGAAATTAGAAGTATCTTAAATGACTATGTTATAGGTCAAGAGCAGGCGAAAAAAGCTTTATCTGTTGCTGTATATAATCATTATAAGCGTGTCAACCAGTTAAGTATTCAAGATGATGAAGTAGAATTACAAAAAAGTAACATTTGTTTAATTGGACCAACAGGTTCTGGGAAAACATTCCTAGCACAAAGTTTGGCAAGAATTTTAAATGTTCCATTTGCAATTGCTGATGCAACAAGTCTGACGGAAGCAGGTTATGTTGGAGAAGATGTTGAAAATATTCTATTAAAATTAATGCAAGCTGCTGATTATGATGTAGAGCGTGCTGAAAAAGGAATCATTTATATTGATGAAATTGATAAAATTGCTCGTAAGAGTGAAAATGTATCAATTACACGTGATGTAAGTGGTGAAGGAGTTCAACAAGCCTTACTAAAAATTCTTGAAGGAACTGTAGCTAATGTTCCTCCACAAGGCGGCAGAAAGCATCCTCATCAAGAATTTGTCCAATTAGACACAAGCAATATCTTATTTATTGTTGGTGGTGCATTTGATGGAATTGAAGAAATTGTTAAAAATCGAATGGGTGAAAAAGTAATTGGTTTTGGATCTTCTACGAAAAAAGTAGATGAAACGGCAAGTGTTATGCAACAAATCATCCCAGAAGATTTATTGAAGTTTGGCTTAATTCCTGAGTTTATTGGTCGTTTGCCAGTAATGGCAGCTTTAGAAAAATTAACTGAATCTGATTTGGTTCATATTTTAACTGAACCTAAAAATTCATTAGTGAAGCAATATAAAAAATTATTTGCTTTAGATGAGGTTGAATTAGAGTTTGAAGATAAGGCTTTACAAGAGATAGCCAAGAAAGCTATTGAACGTAATACTGGAGCTCGCGGACTACGTTCGATTATTGAGAGCATCATGTTAGAAATTATGTTCGATTTACCAAGTCGTCCGGAAATTACGAAATGTGTAATTTCTGAAGATACAGTTAGTGGCTCAGGCAAGCCTGAATTATTTGATAACGAAGGTACAGCTGTTGTATAGAATTGAACAGTTGCAAGCTATCTATGTACTTGAAAAAGTATCGGATCAAATAAAGCGTCAGAAATATAGTATTTCATTTCAATTTATTAAAATAAAAAAGAAGTGAAAAGATAGTTATCGTATTGTGCGATAACTATCTTTTTTTTATTTAAACATTATTTTTATTGGGAATTTGAATTTTATAGTTGCGAAAAGAACAAATGTTCGGTACAATATACTAGAATCGCGGTGCTACAACATACCCTCAATAATGTTAAGTGGTGATAAAATGGGAGAAGCTAAACTAGAGAATAAAAATCGTAAATTAGTAGAAGAAAAATTAAAAAAAATACCAAAACTGATTGCAATGGCAAGTTTGTATGAACGAGTTAAGGGAGATGATTTATTAAACGAGCGCTTAAGAAGTGCAATGATGGAATTAGAAAATTTCAAAGCTATTATAGCCTCTTTACCTGATGAGGCACAAAGAGAGATCATTACTAAACGTTATTTGATTCAAAATAACTATGAAACAGATATTCAAGTGTATATGGATTTAAATATGAGTGAATCCTACTACTATCGTCTAAAAAAAGAAACATTTGAATTGCTAGCATTTTTATGGGGATTTCAATAAAAAGAACTGATTCTTTAGAATCAGTTCTTTTTTTTCGTTGTAAATGCTGATAGTAAAGTGTTTTATAGATAATTGAAGGATATCTGACAGAATAAAAACAGAAAAGTTAACGAACAAAGAAGGAACGTATGTTCGATAAAGAGGTATACTAAAGATGTTGAAAGGCGAGAATAACTTGCTTGCCAACATCGATCTGCAGTCGAAATAAAAAATTGAAAGAAGGAATACAAAATGACAGTACAACCAATTGAAGGAAAAAAAGTAATTTATTTAGTTCAAGCAACAAATGCAGCAAAAGGAACCAAAGCTTTATTACCAGGTTTTCAAACAGAAGGAACTTGGACAAGAGAGCATGAAGCGTTAGATGAACAAACAAAATCTGGTCGTATTTTAGGCTATGGTGCTAAAACAGAAACATTTGAATTAACGCTTTATTCTGCACCTGGTGATGAAGGTCAAGCGGCCATTACAAATGCATATGACAATGAGGGTCAAGTTAAAGTTTGGCGTGTAGAATTAACCCCAGATGCTGAAGGTGCTTATCCAGCAAGATTTGGTTATTCAATTATTTCAAGTGTAGCAATTAGTGATGCAGATAGTTTTGCTGAATTAACTGTCACATTGCCAGTCATTGGGAAAACACAAGCTGGAACATTAACCGATATTCCTGAAGAAATCTTAAATTTAGCATTATATGGCTTTGAAACACCAGGTGAAAAAACTGGGGAAGCTGGCGCAGATTCTGAAACAACGCCGGAAAACAAATAATGAATTGATTGACAGTAGAAGAAGGAATGGTCGGTAGGCTTTCTTTCTTCTGTTAAAAATAAAAGAAAGTTAGCGAGGAGAAAAAATGTTTACATTTGATATTAAAGAAAAAGCTTATGAAGTAAAGGGGAATTTGCGTTTTGCTAAAGATGTTGAAAATCAACTTTCAACAAAACAAGATGGAATTAATCAACTAAACGGGCTGCCATTATTGTATATGGGCTTACAAAGTAATTCAATTAATGCACTATTGAATTTCTTATATTATGGAATTCGCTCCTCTGAGCGTCCAAGTATGGAAGTGATTGAAGAAGCCTTAGACGCACGTTTGGAAGCGAATGAAGATGCACTTGATGATCTATTTCTAAAGGCAATTGGAGTGATGGAATTAAGTGGTTTTTTCGCAAAAACGCGCAATCAGTTGATGACGACTTTAAAGAAAGACAACAAGGAACTAGCGAAAGAAATGGAAAGCAAACGCAAGAAAGCACTTTCTCTACTCTCAAAATCATAGAAACCTGTTTTCAGTATGGGATTAGTGACATTGATTGTATGTTTGAATTGACAGTTGTTGAATATGAAGCCGCGATGAGAGGGATACAACTGAAAATAATTGATCAATACGAAATGATGGCAAAGACTGCAATGGCAAATCGTTATGCTCATCATGCCAAAAGTGCGAAAGAGCATAAGATATTTGATAAAAACAAGGCCTTAAAAAGTATTCAAGGTAGCGGTCAACAAAGAAAACCTAACAGGAAAATGTTACAACAGGCAAATCAAGCTTTAAAAAATTATCAAGTGAAGTTTAATGTAGAGAATAAAGTAGAGAAAGGAGGAAGAGTATGAATGAGGAATTAATGGCTATGTCAGGAAGCATGAATGATGTCATTGGAAAAATAACGATTATAAAAGATGATTTTTCAGCAGTTCGAGGAGTCATTGGTGAATTAATGCAACCTTTTAGTGATGTACAGTCAGCTATTTCAGATATTCAAGGTAGCTCTAAAGCAATTGGTGATATTTTTAGTGGAAATGTTGGAATTTTAGATGGTGTTTCTCAAGCGTTAGATGGTGTTGTAAGTGGCGCTGAAAATGTCTCTAGTGCGTTAGAAGGTGCAGCTACAATGAAAGATACATTTAGCGGTTTGTCTGAAATGCTAGGTGTTACAAAATCTGATTTCGTCGATTTGGGAAACTCTTTAAAAAATATTCCGATGCCGAACTTTTCGGCAATTATGCCAATGTTAGCAGGTTTTGGAACAAGTTTGATGGCAGCTGCTGCAAGTGCATGGGCTTTTATTGCTCCATTTTTAGCAATTGCAATTCCAATTATTGCTGTAGTTGCAGCGATTGCCTTGTTAATGAATCATCTTGGGATTTTTTCTGATATTTCAAAAGTATTTAGTGGCGATATGAGTTTAGGTGAGTTTTTTGTTACTTTAAAAGATAAATTATTTGGATTTGTTTCAGGAATTGTTGAAGCAATCCCGCAAATTATTGAAAATGGAAAAAATTTAATCATTGGTTTTATTAATGGAATGGTTGAAAAAGTGCCACAGGTAGTCGCTACCGGTTTAACCATGTTATCTGATTTTATTGGAACAATTATTGCTGCCGTACCAGGTTTATTACAAGCGGGTGCTACATTATTAATTAACTTTATTAGTGGCTTAGTGACGATTATTCCAACGGTTGTTGCTATGGCACTGACGTTGATGGTTAGCTTTATTGCAATGATTGTCAGTGCGATTCCGAAGTTAATTGCTGCAGGTGTTGAAATTTTACTAGCTTTAATTAATGGGATTGCCTCAATTTATAGTCAATTATTTGCTATCGGAGCAGAGTTTATCCTTAAGATTGTTTCAGGGATAGGTTCAATTATAGGACAAATACGAGATAAGGGTGGAGAAATAATTAATTCACTTAAAACATCGATTAGCGATAAAATTTCTGAGATGTTAAGTGTTGGTAAGAATATTATTCAAGGCTTGATTGATGGAATGGCTAAGATGAAAGATGCTGTTGTCCAAAAAATTAAGGACATTGGAAATAGCATTGTAGGAGGAATTAAAAGTTTATTTGGAATCAAATCACCTTCTCGTGTCATGAAAAAAATTGGTGGCTATATGTCCATTGGTTTAGCAAATGGGATTGAAAGTGAAACAAGTAAAGTGAAACGAGCAACCGATCAATTAATGGAGGCTGCTATGATTGATCCAACTGATTTGAAAATGAGTTTAGCTGATTTAAGAAGTCTTTCTGCCCCACTTTCATTATCCAACATGGTAGACACAGCATCATTTGCTTCAAATGGTAAAAGTCAAACAGCTACAACTAATAATCAAACGATTCAATTTAATCAGCCGATTTCACGACCTTCCGAAGTGCTGCGCAAGATGCGTCAAGCAAATCAAGAGATGGGGTGGAGTATGTAATGGAATGCGAAATTTTTAATAAACGTATCAATAAAAAGTTAGTAATTAAAGATTATGTTAAAGAACTTTATGCAACAGATGGTGTGCCAAAAGGGAATTACTTCTTTTTAAAATTAGATGGTTTAGGTGAAGCGCAGGCAGATCGTCATACTATGGAATCAAATTTAGATGGCGCCATTTATATTCGTTCAACTTTGGCAGAGCGAGAAGTCACAATTGAGTTAATGATGATACCCGATGAGACAAAATCAATGGAGAGTTTACGACGTGAACTGAGCCAAATGTTGAATCCAAAAGCAGGGATTTTAGAATTAACCTATTTGGAAGATCAAATGAGTTATCGTATTGATGCGGTAAGTGATCATGTACCAACATTTATGACAGAAGATTATCTATCTGAAAAAGGTCAACGAGTAACAGTAACATTGATTGCGCCCGATCCGTTTTGGTATGGATTGGAAGACGAGGTTCATTATTTATCCAATTGGGTTGGAAATTTAGAATGGGATTTAGAATTTCCCATGAGTGGCAATCAAGAATCTGGAATTGAATTAGAAGTTTTTAATGGTGATGGATTAGTTACTTTGACTAATAATGGAGATGAACAAACAGGTGCGATTTTCACGCTCGTAGCTAGCTCAGAAGTTAAGAATCCCAATATTATTCGTATTATGAGCGATGGAACAGCCAATCAGTTCATCAAACTTAATACAACTATGGTTGCTGGAGACCAGATTCGGATAATTACAATGACTGGTTCTAAGCGAGTTGAAAAGTGGCAGGATAAGACGCAAACCTGGATTAATGCCTTTCATTTAATTGATTTAACTAGTGATTTTATTCAATTGGATATTGGAGAAAATTATCTACGCTATGAAACAGAATCCAATCCAAATCAATTAGCGATTAAAGTTGAATATAAACTTCGCTATGTGGGGGTTTAATATGAATTTATGGCTGTTTAATCCACAATTAGAACGAATAAATAATATTGAAACATTTAGTAGTTTTATCATTACTAAAAATTATAACAAGCCAAGTAGTTTTGAATTACATTTACCAATGACTGATTTTATTCGTGAACTATTACAAACGAAACAGCTGGTCCTGGGAATGATTTTGGTCAAAGATCAAGAGCGAGAAGGGTACGTGATTGAAGAAATTAGTCCTAATTTTGAACAATTTGGTGGTAGTCTCACAATCAAAGGGCGCGATTTAAGGAGTTATTTAGAACGTCGAGTGATTTTGGGAGAAAAAAAGAATAAGGGAACGATGAAACAATTATTGACTAATTGGTTAAATGAATCAATTCTCAATCCAATAAATCCTAAGCGTAAAATGAAACAAATGCGTTTAGGGCAATTACCTGAGTTTGCTACTGTTCTAAATCTAGAAACAGATTATCCGAATTTACTTGAAGCGATGACTAATCTTTTAGCAATATTTGATTTAGGTTTCATGATTCAACTTGATTTTAGTCAAAAAATAATGACTATAAATATTTACCAAGGTATTAACCGAACAAGCTCTCAAACAACACAAAACCAAGCGATATTTTCATCATCATTTGAAAACATATTAACTCAAGCAGTAGTTTTTAATCAAATGGATTATAAAACAACCGCATTGTTAGCCTATGAACGTGAAGAAAAAGCGTATTTATTAGAGGTTACTGATGGAACCGAAGATTTATTGCGTCGTGAAATATATGTGGATGCTAAATCAATTGGTAAATCAAGTGAAGAAGAGCCAATTACGATTGAAGAACAACAGGCATTAGTCAAACAAAAAGGCAATGAAACATTGCTTGAGTATCCGTTAATAGAAACGTTTGAAGCAGAGGTAGTGACCAATGGAAGTCTACGTTATTTAGAAGATTTTGATTTAGGCGATAAAGTGACCGTTATTGCCCAAGAATTGTCGTTACAACTAGAAACTCGAATTGTAACAGTTGAGGAAGTATATGAAAAAAATGGTTTGGAAATTCGATTAACTTTTGGAACGAATATTCCAACTTTAGTCGACAAAATTAAAAGGAAAGTGAAGTGATAACAAATGGAACAAGGATTATTCTTTCCATCAAAAAATGGAGATCGTAAATATAAAGCAAGTGACTTTACGGGCTATTTTGCTAAACTTTTTTCAAATGGAGTTTTCAGTAATAAAAGTACAAATTTACAAGTACTAGCCTCTACTACCAATGGGTTATCTGTTATTGTTCAATCAGGTTATGGGAATATTAATGGTTATTTGTACCAATTAACCGAGAATAAAACCGTTTTATTTAATATGTCAGATGTGACAGGTACAGCTAAAAAAGCAGCAATTGTGTTACGAATGGACTTAAACGAACGAAAGATGACTGTTGAAGCAAAGGGAACAGACATTTTAACTAGAAATGAAGTAATTTATGAATTAATGTTAGCAAGAATTTCAATTCCGGGAGATGGGAAAGCCATCACTCAAACAATGATTCAAGATACACGTGGAGACGGAACGGTTTGTGGCTATGTTAGTTCTTTATTAGATATTGATCCAACTAAGTTGTGGATACAATTTGAAGCTGATTGGAAGAAATGGTTAGCAGAAATTAAAGGAACCGTTGGTAATGATGCAGCAGCTAATTTGGCATTAGCGGTAAAAGATTTACTTGATAAATCAGCGACAAAAGTTGAGTTAATAGATTTGAAAAGCAAAGTTTATACGAAGGAAGAAATTACGGCTTTAAATAAGAATAAAATAGATAGCTTAAATGGAAAGGCACAAGAAGCATTAACAATTACAGGAGAAAAAGGTGGAACAATTTTAAATTTGCGTGCAATAAATACGACAAATCTTATGAACACGTATATAAGTTTTTATAAAATTGATACAAGAAAAGCTTGGATAGGCTTTGGAAGTTCTGTAAATGATGATTTTACAATTTCTAGTGAAACGGGAAATAATGTAATTATAAAAACTACTGGATCTGGAAAAGTTCTATACAACAATAAAGAAGTGGCAGTTGTGGAAGACACAGGTTGGATTAAACTAGAAACGATTGGAGTAGTACCAGCAAGTGGTCGAAGCATTAGCTATCGGAAAATTGGTAAGCAAGTATTTTTAAGAGGTGGCGGAAATTTCCCAGCTGAAAGAGAAAAAGTTTTCTTTACCTTACCAGCAGATGTGCGACCAAAACAGGAAGTACGATTCCATCAAGTCACACAAGATAGTGCAGTTAATATTTTCCTGTTTAGAGTTACAACTGATGGAAAGGGTTTAATACTGCATAATTCTCAAGCAAAAAATATTGTTACATTAGATAATATTTCTTGGATGGTAGATTAACGATTAATAAAAAAGACAACTGGAGGGATGACAAATGGATTTAATCAATCTCATCTTCCATACAATTTTCGGCGGCGGTAGTACAGTGCTCTCTCTTTATATGACGGCTTTGATAATAGATGTCATCACAGGTTATATGAAGTCATTAAAATCACATGATTGGCGATCTAGCATTTCAATTGAAGGTTTACTAATGAAATTTGCAACATTTTTTACCATTATTGCAGCGGATATTATCGATCAGCTGGCTCCTTTAATGAACATCACAATTCCAATTAATGTCGCTTTTTGGTGGACGATTATGATTACGTTATATGAATTAGGTAGCATTCTAGAAAACATTAGTCAGATGGGTGTCAATATTGGTTTTTTAAAGAATTATCTAGGTGTTTTAAATAAACAAGCAGATATTAACGGAAAGGAGAAAAAGAAATGAGTAAAGTGGTTAATTTTTTAGCTGAAATTAAAGCTGGCGCAATACTAGGTTGGCATCAATATAAGATATTACCAAGTATTACAGCTTCCCAAGCCGCATTAGAAAGTGCTTGGGGAACCAGTCAGTTATCTTTAGCGCCGAATTATAATTTATTTGGGATTAAAGGGAGTTACAATGGAGCATCAGTGGAATTTCCAACCTGGGAAGTCATAAATGGTCAAAATGTAACGGTTCAGGCAACTTTTAGAAAATACCCTAATTGGGCAACGAGTGTCACTGATCATGGGCGTTTCTTTCATGAAAATAGTCGTTATTCAGGAGTCCTTGGGTTAACTGATTTTGTTCAGCAAGCTCGAGCAATTAAAGCAGCAGGCTACGCAACAGATCCGTTATATGCAGATAAATTAATTGCAACAATTGAAGCTAATAATTTAGCTAGCTGGGATAATGAAGTGCTATCAAATCAAGGGAGCGCATCTACTCCAACTAACACAACTTATATTGTTCAATCAGGAGATAATCTAAGTAGCATTGCGCAACAATTTGGAACGACAGTTGCTGCATTAATTGCTGAAAATAGTTTGGCGAACCCTAATTTGATTCATCCAGGGCAAGTTATTCAGTTAAATAGAAGCACTGGATCTAGAATCTATCTAGTCAAAAGTGGGGATGTTTTATCTGTAGTTGCTAAAAAATTAGGAGTTCCTATGGATGTACTGATTCAGAAGAATAAAATTCAAAATGCAAATTTAATTTATCCAGGGCAACAATTAAATTACTAAATAATTTAGAACAGTGAAACAAAATCAAATGTTTCACTGTTTTTTTATTTTATGTAAATTTAATGAATTCTAGTGAAAGAATATCAAATCTTACGCTTTTATGTTAAAATGATAAAAGAATTTAAAAAGGATGGAGAATGAAAATAATGGATGTGCATAAAGCTGATATCGTCATAAGTGCTGTTTCACCAGCTCAATATCCTGGCACTAGACTTCCTGAGATTGCTTTAGCAGGTCGCTCAAACGTAGGGAAATCTTCCTTCATTAATCGTATGATTAATCGTAAAGGACTGGCTAGAACGTCAAGTAAGCCTGGAAAAACACAAACTTTGAATTTTTATATTATAGAAGAAAAATTTTATTTTGTTGATGTTCCTGGATATGGATACGCAAAAGTTTCAAAAACAGAGCGAGCTAAATGGGGACAAATGTTAGAAACCTATTTAACCCAAAGAGATACATTAAAGGCTGTTTTATCAGTAGTTGATTTAAGACATGCCCCAAGTAAAGAAGATGTTCAAATGTATGAATTTTTAAAATATTATGAATTGCCAATTATTGTTGTTGCAACGAAGGCTGATAAAATTCCTCGTAGTAAATGGAATAAACATATCAAGCTAGTGAAAGACACCTTGAATTTTGATCCTAAGGATGAGTTTATTTTATTCTCATCAGAAACTGGTGAAGGTAAAGATGAAGCTTGGCAAATTATTGAAAAATACTTAGACTTAAAAAACTAAGTGGCGATGACTAGTAAAACACTATAAAGTAAGTTGAACTAGTTAAGAAAAACAATTAAGATTTTTCTTAGTTGTTTTTTTGCTTGATTTTATTTGCTTCAATTAGTTAATGATAAAATAGTAATTAGTGAAGGAAGGGTACTATTGAAAATTTTATTGTATGGTGTGAGTCACCAAACGACCCCCATTGAAATACGCGAACGTTACACCATTAAAGATGAAGATGTACCACAACAATTAAATGAAATTAAACAATTTACTGGTGTTTCTGAGGTAGTTATTTTAACTACGTGCAATCGGACGGAATACTATTTATATATTGATCAAACAGAATTTATGCATGGGGACATGTTACGCTATATTGGTGAATACACGGGCTACGATGTTTCAGACGTTATTGCTACAAGTTATGGGAAGTCTAATAGTGATGTTGCACAGCACTTATTTAAAGTAGCAACTGGGCTAGATTCATTAATGGTGGGTGAAACCCAGATTCTTAGTCAAGTTAAAAATGCGTTTGAAGTAGCTCATACCGAGAAAGCAGTTGGCCCAATTTTAAGCTCACTTTTTAATAAGGCTATTTCTTTTTCTAAAAAAGTGCATACAAAAACGACTCTTGACCAAAATTCTTTTAATCCAAGTACAGCAGCTATTCAGTTGTTGAAAGAGGAATGGGGGGATTTTAAAGCCAAACGGGTTTTGCTAATTGGTGCTGGAAAAATGATTCGTTTAGCGGCTAGATCATTGTTGCAAAATGATGCAGAGCATATTACCGTAGTTTCTAGAAATAGTATTCGAGCAGAACATTTTGCTCATGAATTAAATGAGTGGGCGCAAGACGAATATCATCCAGAAAAGCTAAAACGCTATGTCTACTCAGCAGATATGGATAATTTATCACGAGTTTTAGCAGGTTCAGATGCAGTGATTGTGGCAACAAAATCTTCTGATTATATCATTACATCAGAAAGTATTATTGGAATGCAAGATATTCGCAATGGTGTAGTGAAAGAGCTACTTTTAATGGATTTAGCAATTCCACGTAATGTTGATCCTGATTTGAGCTTGATTCAAGGACTTCGTATTTTTGATATGGATCAAATTGGAATTCAAATTGATCAATTTAGAGAAGAACGTGAAAAGATTGTGAAGCAAATTTTAGCTGAAATTGATGAAGCTGTGTTACGTTTTAATTCTTGGTATCAAGAACGCCGTGCTGTGCCTTATATTTATCAATTACGCAAAGGATCGATGGATATTCGCGAACGAACAATGGATAGTTTAGCAAAGAAATTACCTGAATTGAATGAACGTGAAGCTCGTATTATTGATAAGCACATGCAAAGTATTGTTAATCAGTTAATTAAACATCCGATTCAATCGATGAAAGAATTGGCAAGAATGAATCCAAGTAAAGATATGAATGATGCTTTAGAAGTATTTGCTCGTTCGGTAGGGATTGATTTAGAAGTTAAGTGTGAGATTCCAACTGAAGATATTTCAATTGTAGTTGAACAGGAGGAAGAGTTATGAGGGAAACAAAAAAATCAGAACAAGTTTTTGCAGAAGCTTTAAATTTAATGCCGGGGGGAGTTAATAGTCCAGTTCGAGCGTTTAAATCAGTAGATGTGCCTCCAATTGTAATGGACTACGGAAGTGGCAGTCGTATTTTTGATATTGATGGCAACTCTTATATTGATTATGTTTTATCTTGGGGGCCGCTAATTTTAGGTCATGCAGAACCTCATGTTGTAGCAGCTATTCAAAAAGCCGCTAGTCTAGGAACCAGTTTTGGAACACCAACGGTTATGGAAAATAAATTAGCTGAGTTAGTTATTCAACGTGTCCCATCAATTGAGATGGTTCGTTTTGTTAATTCAGGTACGGAAGCAACTATGAGTGCATTGAGATTAGCCCGTGGTTATACAGGTAGAGATAAGATTTTGAAATTAGAAGGTAGTTATCATGGTCATGATGATGCGCTATTAGTTAAAGTTGGTTCAGGAGTGGCTACTTTAGGTCTTCCAGATTCTCCAGGAGTTCCAAAAAGTACTACCAGTAATACTTTAGTAGCTCCATATAACGATCTTAAGGCTGTAACTAAAGTATTCCAAGAATATGCTGGCGAGATTGCAGCAGTAATTGTTGAACCTGTTGCAGGAAATATGGGTGTTATTCCACCAGTGTCGGGATTTCTAGAAGGACTACGAACGTTAACAACAAATGATGGTGCTTTATTAATTTTTGATGAAGTCATGTCAGGTTTTAGAGTAGGTTATCATTCAGCCCAAGGTCATTTTTCAGTTTTACCTGATTTAACTTGTTTAGGAAAAGTAATCGGTGGCGGAGTTCCTGTGGGTGCCTACGGTGGTCGTCGTGAAATCATGGAACAGATGGCTCCTGCAGGAAGTGTGTATCAAGCTGGAACACTATCTGGCAATCCAATTGCTATGGCAGCAGGTTATACAACTTTAATGAATTTGTATGAAACAGATTATGACCATTTTGACTTATTAGGTGATGCTTTGGAAATAGGAATGATGAATTTGAGTCGAAAATATCAAATTCCTCTTACAGTTAATCGAGCAGGTAGTATGATTGGATTGTTTTTTAATAAAGGACCTGTGACAAATTATGCTGAAAGTAAAGCAAGTGATACAGCCTTTTTTGCGAAATATTATAAAGAAATGGCAGATCGTGGCATTTTTCTACCACCTTCTCAATTTGAAGGAATCTTTTTATCGAAGGAACATACCCTTGAAGATATTCAACAAACGTTAGAAGCCATGGATGCTAGCTTTGCGACTTTAATGAATAAATAATAAAGCATTGTAACTAAAAAGGAGTTTATGAAAATGGAATTTAATGATTATCAAAAATTAGCCAATCGAACACTTTATGGAAATGAACAAGTTTTAACCAATTGTGCATTAGGTGTTGCAAGCGAGGCTGGTGAAGTTGTCGATTTAATTAAAAAATATACATTCCACGGTCATGATTTAGATAAAAAGGCATTAACGAAGGAATTAGGAGATGTTCTTTGGTATTTGTCACAAATTGCTGAATGGGCTGATATTCCTTTTGAAAATGTTGCCATTCAAAATATTGAAAAATTAGAGAAACGCTATCCGGATGGGTTCTCAAAAGAAGCTAGTCAAAATCGTCAAGATTAAGGATACTATCAAATAGTTTTTAGAGTGCGTAGGCCATTCTAAAAGCTGTTTTTTATTTGTATGGTAGAGAGACGAATGAATGGGAAAGCTATCGGTCAGTAGAGAAAGAGTTGTATATATAAGGGTGTGAAACAGATCATTTCATCATAAGAAAGTTAAAGGAGAGCAATTTATCAGAAGTTTTTACATATAGACATAATCCAATTTACTAAATAGTATTTATGGTCAAGTATTAATAGCTCTCCATGGGGATAAATTAAAATAAATGGGAGCATGAATTGGTACACTTGATTTTTGTCGTTGGAATCTAGGTTTCGTAGCTGTTATGGAAAAGAACGGATTTAGTTATGAGGGAATAGTTCGTGAAGCCTTTTGTAAAAAAATTGTTTTTATAGTATAAATCACTATAGTTTCTTAGTTAGTGATTGTTAAACAGCAAAAATCCTAAACAAAAGTTGGAAAATACTGACTTTGTTTAGGATTTTTTGATTAGTCTTTTTTTTGGTCGTCTTTATCTGTTTTTTGATCGTCTTCTTTTTCATCATCATTGTCTTCTTTGCGTTTTTCAGGTTCAGGCTCAATTGCAAAGCGACTAAATAAATCATCTAGGTTTGTTTCAGTTTTATGTGTTAATCCCATCTGTAAAATCCCCTTTCTAATTATATTAATAGTAGCTGATTTTTACTGAAAAAGCTAGTATTCCTTTTTACATAACGGTATTAAAAAATAAACTGCTTGACAAAAGATGATTACAAACGTAAACTGTAAATGTAGAATCGATTACAAATGTAAACAATAAGTCGTATAAGTAAGGAAGGTGAATAACATGACAACAATTGAAAAAGTTAAAATTAGTGATGCAGAGTGGGAAATAATGCGAGTTGTTTGGTCAAAGAAACAAGCATCTAGTCAAGAAATTGTAGCAGTGTTAAAAGAAAAGATGGATTGGAAACCAGCAACAATTAAAACTTTAATTGGACGTCTAGTAAAAAAAGAAGCATTAAAGACAGAGGCAGCAGGTCATCGTTTTATCTATTTTCCTAGAGTAACAGAAGCAGAGAGTGTGATGTCAGCGACGGAAAATTTATTTGCCCATGTTTGCAGTAAAAAAATTGGGCAAACGATTGGAGCTTTAATTGAAGAAGCAACTTTGACACACGAAGATATTCAATTGTTAGAAAAACTAATTGAGTCGAAGAAAGAGTTAGCAGTTGATGAAATAGCCTGTAACTGTGTTCCAGGTCAATGTGAATGTCAAGAACATAACAACTAAAAAATTATAGGAGTGAAGAAAAATGGAAAAAATGAATGTAAAAATTACTGGTATGAGCTGTGAACATTGTGTGAAACGTGTTGAGGAAGCAATAAATGGATTGGCAGGAATTGACAAAGTGAAGGTTCATTTAAAAAAAGGGGAAGCAAAAATAAAATATGATTCATCTTTAGTTACTTCAAAAGAGATTGCTGAGACAATTACAAATACTGGTTACGAGGCGGTGTTAATCTAATGGCAAGCAACGCGATAAATCCATTAAATAATGAAAAAACTGATTCACTAACCATTACAGGTATGACTTGTGCCAATTGTGCTGCACGAGTAGAGAAAGAACTAGCGAATCATACAGGAGTTGAAAATGCATTTGTCAACTTAGCAACTGAAAAGGCAACAATAACATATGATGGATCGGCTACTAATTTAATGGAGCTGATCAAAGGGGTAGAACATATCGGTTATGGAGCCATTGTTAATGATGATGCTCATAAAAAAGAAGCAGAAGAATTTAAAGAAAAAGAAACAAAACATCTTTTTTGGCAACTAATCATCAGTGGAATTTTATCAGCTCCAATGGTGATTGCAATGATTATGAGTATGGTAGGTATTCATGACAATAGCTTTGTACAATTATTACATTTACCATGGGTTCAATTGATTCTGACAACTCCAGTTCAATTTTTCATTGGTGCTCGTTTTTATAAAAATGCCTATCATACTATTAAAACTGGCGCTCCAAACATGGATGTTCTTGTTGCCATGGGAACTAGCGCGGCCTTTTTCTTAAGTGTCTACAATGGTTTCTTTTCAACTAGATCAAGTGATTTATACTTTGAAAGTAGTGCTGTTATTATTACTCTAATTTTGTTAGGGAAGTATATGGAACAATCAGCAAAAGGAAAAACAGGGAAAGCCATTAAACAATTGATGGAGCTTCAAGCGAAAACAGCTCGAGTTATTCGCAATAATGAAGAAATCGATGTTCCAATTGAAGAAGTAGCTCTAGCAGAACATTTACGTATTCGTCCAGGTGAAAAAGTCCCTGTTGATGGAGTGATTATTGAAGGCTACTCTTCTTTTGATGAAAGTATGTTGACTGGGGAAAGTTTACCAGTTGAAAAAGTTGTGGGAGATAATGTGATCGGTGGAACAGTGAATATCAATGGGACATTGATTGTCGAAGCCAATAAAATTGGAAACGAAACAGCATTAGCTCAAATTATTAAAATGGTAGAAGAAGCACAAGGATCAAAAGCACCGATTCAAAAGGTAGCGGATCGAATTTCATCTATTTTTGTACCAATTGTGTTGGTGATTGCATTTGCAACTTTGTTGATTAGTGGTTTTGTAATAGGTGACTGGAATTTAGCGATTATTCACGCTGTAGCAGTTTTAGTGATTGCTTGTCCATGTGCCTTAGGTTTAGCTACTCCAACAGCGATTATGGTTGGTACTGGTTTAGGTGCTAAGCATGGTGTGTTAATTAAAGGTGGCGAATATTTAGAAAAAGCAGCTACAATTGAAGCCGTTATGTTAGATAAAACGGGAACACTAACAAAAGGAAAACCAGAAGTGACTGATATTATTATTAGTGATGAATTAATAACTGAAGCAGAATTTGTTCACTATGCAACTGCGTTAGAAAAATATTCAGAGCATCCATTAGGGGTAGCGATTTATCAGTATGGTGTTGAGAGAAAGCAAGGCGAATTGCCAAAAGTTGTTGATTTTCAAGCAGCTGTGGGCTCAGGTGTTTCAGCAGTAATAAATCAGCAAAAAGTACAAATTGGGGCAAGAAGAATGTTTTTAGAAGCAGGAATTGATTTTGCGCAGTTTGAAGCTAAAATTATTGAGTTAGAAAAAACTGGAAAAACGGTAATGTTAATGGCGATTGATGAGAAATGTGTTGGGATGATTGCTGTAGCGGATCAAGTGAAGGAAAGTTCAGCTGCTGCAGTAGCAGCATTACAAAAACAAGGAATTGCTGTTTATTTAGTAACAGGGGACAATAAACGCACAGCAGATACCATTGGAGCTAGCGTTGGAATTGCTTCAGAACACATTTTTGCAGAAGTCTTGCCACAAGATAAGGCTGATTATGTTGCGAAGCTACAGGCTGAAGGGTTGGTAGTTGCAATGGTTGGTGATGGAATTAATGATGCACCAGCATTGGCATTAGCGGATATTGGGATGGCCATGGGAACTGGAACCGATATTGCTATGGAGGCAGCGGATATTACATTAATGCGTGGTGACTTATCAAGTATTTCAGAAGCCATTCGCTTATCTAAAAAAACAATGCGTAAAATTAAACAAAATCTTTTTTGGGCATTTATCTACAATGTTGTTGGGATTCCTTTTGCAGCATTCGGATTATTAAATCCAATCATTGCTGGAGGTGCCATGGCTTTCAGTTCAGTGAGTGTATTAATTAATTCTCTGAGCTTAAACAAAGCTAAATTGAAATAAAATCAAACTCTAATGATCTCATTCTATAGATCATTAGAGTTTTTTTCTATTTATGAATGAAGATAAAAAAAGTTGTATAAATCTATTGGAAATAATCGTAAATATACATTTTTATCTGTATGTAACCACTTTTAATGTATAAAATTAGTAATTTCGGCTTTTATTTGAGTAAACATTGCATAAATATTCTATATCTGTTATTATTTGTAGAGAAATAAAAATATCTTAAGGCGATTAGTGCCGTTAAAATAAAGAAGGAGTAATTAGATGAATAGAAAACAGTTAATTGGAATTGTAATGTTATTAAGTATAATCGTTGGTTTTTGGGGTGGTGCAAGTACTGCTAAAGCTGAGGATACATCTTTAGCAGATATTAAAAAAAGTGGACAGTTGGTTATGGGAACAAGTGCAGACTATCCTCCATATGAATTTCATGCTAAATTAGATGGAAAAGACCAAATTGTTGGAATGGATGTCCTAATTGCTGAAAAGATTGCTAAGAATCTTGGAGTAAAGCTTGTCATTCGTGATATGGATTATGATAGTTTACTATCGGCCTTAGAAGCAAAAAAAGTTGATTTGGTCATTGCTGGAATGAATCCAACTGACGAACGTCGCAAAAGTGTTGATTTTTCTGATATTTATTATCAAGGCGGACAATTTATTATTATTCGTAAAGAAGATAAAGCTGTGTTCAAAGAAAAAAGTGATTTTGAAGGAAAAACATTAGGCGTTCAAAAAGGAACGATGCAAGAAACAGTTGCCAAAGAACAAATTAAAAATGTTGAAATGATGGGATTAGCAAAAATTCCTGATTTGATTTTAGCATTGAATACGAAGAAAATTGATGGAATTGTATTAGAAGAACCAAGTGCTCTTGCTTATATTTCAAATGATAAAAACCTTGCGTATATAGATGGAAAATTTGAGCTTGAAGAGAATCAACAGGGATCAGCAATTGCATTTAGAAAAGGATCAGCAAGTCTAGTTTCTGCTGTGAATGACGCAATTGGTGAGATAAAGAAGCAGAACTTAATTCCTGGCTACATTAAAACAGCAGGTGAACAATTAATTGAAGGTCAAGGTGGGGACACTGCTGGCGATGTAAAACCAATTTTTTCATTCTGGGAGTATTTTGCTAAAGGAACCGGTTATACTATTTTAATTGCTTTTGTCAGTGTTATTTTTGGAATTGCATTAGGAACATTATTGGCATTAATGCGTCTTTCAAAAAGTAAACTTATTCGTACTTTTGCCGGAGCGTATGTTGAATTTGTTCGTGGTACACCAATGATGATTCAAGTCATGTTTATCTATTTTGCTTTAGGTGTTGTGATTAATATTCCAGCATTGTTAGCAGGTATTATTGCTGTTTCTTTAAATAGTGGAGCTTACATTTGCGAAATTATTCGTTCTGGATTGAATTCAGTTTCTAAGGGGCAGACTGAAGCTGCTCGTAGTTTAGGAATGGGTAAAACAGAAACAATGCGCTTTATTATTTTCCCACAAGCATTGAAAAATATTTGGCCAGCATTAGGGAATGAATTTATTACAGTGATTAAAGAAAGTTCAATTGTTTCAATTATCGGTGTCGGTGATTTGATTTATCAAACAAAAGTAGTTACGGCAATCACGTATCGTCCCGTGGCACCTTTGGCTGTAACCTTGATTATTTATTTTATTTTGACATTTAGCTTAACAAAACTACTAAATTACTATGAAGGGAAGATGAATCATGATTAAAATTAACCATTTAAAGAAATCTTTTGGCGAGAATGAGGTTTTAAAAGATATTAATGAGGAAGTTAACCAAGGTGAAGTTGTTGTGATTATTGGTCCTTCAGGTTCAGGAAAAAGCACGTTCTTACGTTGCTTAAATTTATTAGAGGAACCAACAAGTGGTGAAATTATTTTTGAAGGCACAAATATTATCAATGTTGGGCAAGATAAATTAAACCAGTTACGTGAAAAAATGGGGATGGTCTTTCAAAGTTTTAATCTATTTCCTCATATGACTGTTGTTGAAAATTTAAAAATCGCTCCAATGAAAGTCAAAGGAATTACTTCTGAAGAAGCCGAAAAAACGGCAAAAGAATTATTAACTAAAGTTGGTTTATCCGATAAAGATAAGGCTTATCCCGCTAGTTTATCTGGAGGGCAGCAGCAACGTGTGGCTATTGCCAGAGCATTAGCGATGGATCCAGATGTATTGCTATTTGATGAACCTACCTCAGCTCTTGATCCAGAGATGGTTGGGGAAGTGCTAAAAGTAATGAAGGATTTGGCTGAGTCAGGTATGACGATGGTTGTGGTAACACATGAAATGGGCTTTGCTAAAGAGGTTGCAGATCGTGTTCTATTTATGGATGGTGGATACATTGTTGAGCAAGGTACGCCAATTGAGATTTTTGAAAATCCACAAAACGAACGTACACAAGATTTCTTAGCAAAAGTATTATAAAATCAATCAAATGGCTAACTCCACTTTTATGATGGAGTTAGTCATTTTTTATGTTCATGTAAATTAAACTATGCTATCCTCAAAGTGGAGGTGCTTACATGAAATATTTTGATGAGTTGTATGGTGAATTTGATTTTGCTCCTATTTTTGCTGAACTGATTGAAACGACTACTTTTCAACGTTTAAAAAATGTACACATGGCGGGGGCGGCGTATTTAGTCAATGACTTATGGGATGAAACTCGATATGAACATTCATTAGGTGTAGCGCTGTTAATTAAGCGTTTAGGAGGCAGTCAAGAAGAGCAAATTGCAGGATTGTTGCATGATATTTCACATACTGCTTTTTCTCACGTGATTGATACAGCTTTAGATAATAAAAAAGAAAATTATCATGAGCAAATTAAGGAACAAGTACTTGAAGATTCCCAAATACCATTAGTTTTAGAAAAATGGGGCTATTCCTACCAAAGAGTAGCATTAGATGATTCCAACTGGGGTATTCTGGAAAAAGAAGCTCCAAAGCTATGTGCGGATCGAATTGATTACACATTAAGGGAAATTCATCGTTATTATGAGGTACCTTTAAAAGAGATTGAACTATTTATACAAAGCTTAATAGTTGAAGAGAATGAGATCATTGTCCAATCAGTTCGGCAGGCAGAGTGGTTTGTTGAGAATTATTATAAGATTGTCATTGATTTTTTTTATGATCCTTTGAATATCTATAGTTCGGAGATCGTATCTAATATATTAAAACTATCATTGGAAAATCAGGAGATTGACGCTAAAGATCTATTGCTAACCGATGATCAATTATTGGTAAAACTACAAAAAAGTGAAACGTTACAAATAAAAGAATTACTTGTTCACTTAACCTCACATGTTGAATTAGTTGTAGATGAGCAAGATTATGATATTCATCAAAAGAAAAAGCTGCGATTAGTTGATCCAACTGTGTGCATAAATGGAAAGCTAGTACCTGTTTCTACAGTTTCTCAAAAGGTAAAAAAATTGAATAAAGAAGCTTTGGCATTCTCTAAGAAAGGAATTTATCTAAAAGTTAAGTAACTTACATGAGCATAAAAGAAGTCCGTAAATAAACTGTGTTTAGTTTGTTTACAGACTTCTTTTAGTTAGAGTGTATGTTCGTTTTCAGAACGAGTTCCACCACGAAACTCTTGAAAATAGTAATTATCTGTTAAACAGTCATCATCACTTGAGTAGTCATCATCTGTATGAATGTCGCAACCTTCAGAAAAGTCTACTTGTTGGAGATAGAGACTATAAGTTTGTGGAATTAAATTAAACGTATTTTTTAAATCAAATTCAATTTGTTTCAAATTATTTTCATCAATTACCTGTTCGGTATATAAATCAAAAGTGATCCAAGCAACATAATGGTTATCTTGAAATAATTGTTTGAAGTCTAAAGGTCTTTTTTCTTTTAATAAATTCAGTAGGATTTTATTAAATTTTTTGTTTTCAAAATCAATTTGGATAGTGATAAAATCGTTATCTGTTTTTTGATTTATTAAGTAGGAACTAGAATGAAGAGGAAGCTTTTTTAAATAGTCTGTCATTGTTTGATAACTAGCTAAATAGGGCTTTAAATAGTAATCTGTCATTTTTAGTACAAAGGAATCCGTATAAATTTCATAATTGCTATCGAGCATTACAGTAAAACTAACTGCAGGATCTTTCAGGGTAACCGTTGATTTATAAAGTTTTTCTTCATTTGGAGGAAATTCTTGTTGGTAACCATAATCCATCAGGCGTGTTTTAGTTACGTCATATTCTGTTGCGACTAAATTGTATTTCTTTAATAAGAAATCATCGATGGATTTAGTTGCTTTTTCTTGGTTGATTAAGGTAGGCTTTTCTTCAATCTTTGCCTCAAAAACCATATAAAAGACAGTACTAACACTAATTGTAATAAGAATTAGTACTAAAAAACTACTTAAAATAATCATTAGAATTTTTTGATCTTTTTTCATATAAAACTCCTTCATAGAAAAAATTCATGCGTTATGCTTCTATTAGTTTAACACAGCATATTCCTGACGACAATTCGGTATAGACTATTAAAATTAAAAAATAGTATATTTTTCCTAAATTAAATAAAAAAAGGATTAAATAAAAAAATAGATTGCTGATAAAAAGGTAGCTTTCGCAAACTTCAAATGTTAAAATAATGATAGTGATTTATAATTTGTTGGGGTTGTTTTAATAATAAGTATGGGTACTTAGTAATTTGTTTTAATGAAGAAAAATAAAATAAGAATTTGGTCAAGTAAATTGATACAGTGGAGGATATAATGAGTTATAAAATTAATCAAGTGTCACAAAAAATTGGAATCAAACCTCAGGTAATTCGGTATTATGAGCATGAGGGAATCTTAAAGAATATCTCAAGAGAAGCTAATGGATATCGTTCTTATACAGAAGACGATATTGAGTATATTCGTTTTTTAGAAATTGTCAAAAAATTAAAACGCAATAGTTTGCCTTTGATAGAGTTAAGAGAGTATGGCAAGATTGTTAATGGTGAGATATCAGACTCTAATGAAGCAGAATTTTTATTAAATGGAGAATATATAAAAATAAATAATATGATTAAAGAGCTGGTAGAGGCACAAACATTTATTGAACAAAAAATGAAAGAATATAGTTAACTAAAAAAAGAAAGATTGACTGAAAAACAAGTCAATCTTTCTTTTTTTAGTCATCAAATTTTTTTAAGTAGCTTGATAATTGTTCCAATCCAGCGATTAATGTTTTTGTTGGAGTACAGTATCCTAATCGTGCATGTTTAGGTACATCAAAACGATTTCCAGGAACTAATAGAACACCAGTATCTTCTAATAACTGAGTGCAGAAAAGCTCGATTTCAAGAGGAATATCTAACTTGATGAAACTAGTCGAAACAGCTTTAGGAAAAACTAAGGACACTCGTGATTCTTGCTGTACCCAATTCTTTAAAATTTGTAAGTTGGTTAAAACTAACTCTTGATTGCGTTTTAAAACAGCTTCCTTATTTTTTAAGGTATGCACAGCCAAAGCATCATCAAGAACTCCAGCACAAATCATTGTATAATCACGATACTTCCTAAATAAGTCGGCTAATTCATGATTGCTAGCAATCCATCCAACTCGAACCCCTGGCAATGAATAGGTTTTAGATAAACTATTTGTCGCAATACCTTTATCATAGATATCAACGATTGATGGAATTTGAAATTTGGGATCTAAAGGTTGATAAACTTCATCAACTAAAACATAAGCACCAACTTGTTCAGCTAACTGACTAATTTTCCTTAGAGCGTCATGATTCAAAATTGTGCCGGTTGGATTATTGGCATTATTTAAACAAATAATTTTTGTATTTGGTTGGATTAATGCTTCTAGTTCTGACAAATCCAATTCCCAATGCTTATCCTCGCGCATTTCCCAAAAAGAAACATCCGCACCAAGGGATTTTGGAATATCATAAAGTTGTTGGTAGCTAGGATACATAGAAATGACATGGTCGTCTGGTTCAATTATTGCATATAAAGCTAATAAATTTGCCCCCGTAGCTCCATTAGTTTGTAAAATATTTTCTACAGGCATATTCTGATAGAGTTTACTTACTTCCTGCTTAAATTCAGGTGAACCTTCAATCCAGCCATAATTCATTTTTTTTGGCAATAGTTTAGCGAAAAACGCTTCAGGAGTGGTTTTTCCATCAATTGTAATAATTTCTTCTAATGTAAAAGAGGCAATCGAGCTACCTGCTAAATCATAAATAGCTGCATCTTCTTTTTGATTTAACCATTCTTCTACACCAAAATTGGCAATATTCATAGGACATCCTCATTTCTTTCAAAAGGTCTTCCTTAACTTTACAGCAAAAAAGTAAATAAATAAATATAAATTTTTATGAATAAAGAAATACCGTTGTTAATGCTGAAATTCCAATGGCAACGAAACATATTTTTGATAATAAGCAAAACTAGCGCAATGTATAAATTCTGCTAAAGCTAAAATTGAAAGAGAGGCATTCTCAATAATAAAATAATGTGTTTCTGAAAATGTAAATGAAAGAGTATGACGATTTTGTTTTATTGAAAACTGGATATTCTCTAATTGATTTAATGGGATACAAAGTGGTTTAGCTTGATAAAATACATGTTGACGTGTAATGTAAATCGAATTCTCCTTCATAATAATCGTTACATATTGATAGTCTAAGCCTAACATATCTGATACTTCAATAATTCCATGCATTTATTTCTCATCCTTTCAAATAATCGTTTGAATGATCTTTAGTATAATTTATGAAACGCGTATCAGGTCAATAGGAATGTTCCAATTTTTAATCCTATCTATTGACTCAGTAGGAAATAAAGGGTATTCTTTGGTTGATTTATTGACCATTTGAAGTCTTATAAAGGAGTGTAGTAGCTATGAAAGCAATTGAAATTATAGGATTAACTAAAAATTATCAACACCATTCAGTAATTAAAAATATTTGCTTAGATGTGAGTGAAGGTGAGATGTATGGCTTTATTGGACCTAATGGAGCAGGCAAATCAACAACAATTAAAGCGCTTTTAAATTTTATTTATCCAACCAGTGGAACAGCTAAAATTTTAGGTAAAGATAGTGTTCGTGAATCAAAAACGATCAAAAAAGAAGTGAGTTATGTATCAAGTGATGTTCGGTTTTATCCAAATATGACAGCGGCAGAAATTATTGGGTATGCAGCTTCTTTTCATGGAATTCATCAGGCAACGAAAAAAGCAAATGATTATTATGACCTTTTTGAGATTGAACCACAGAAAAAATTAGGCGAGATGTCCTTAGGAAATAAGAAAAAAATTGCCATTGTAAGTGGTTTAATTGCAGAACCTCGACTAATGATCTTAGATGAACCAACAAATGGATTAGATCCCTTGATGCAGCATCGTTTGTTTGAATTGCTCACTAAAAAAAATCAATCAGGCATGACTGTTTTTCTGTCTAGTCATGATTTAACAGAAGTACAAAATTATTGTACACGGGCAGCGTTTATTAAAGCAGGTGAGATTTTAACTGTTGAAGATATTGATAAAGACAAGGCAGATGGTAAGATTATTCAATTACGTGGAAAAAACTTAGATTCAAAATTGTTTCAGGTTGCTGGTATGCGGAAGATTCATCAAACTGAAGATCAGCTTGATTTGTTTTTTGATGGGGATATTCAAACAGTCTTACCCTTGTTTATACATCCAACTATTACGGATATTGTTATTAAGAATCAAGATTTAGAAGATAAATTTTTAGCAATGTATGAGGGGGAATACAATCATGAACATTCTAAAAATTGAATGGAGAACACAATTTAAAAGTGTTTTTGTTTGGTGTGGAGTTGTTGGACTAATCCTATTATTGTTTATGTCTGTATTTCCTAGTATGAAGAATGCAGGTTTAGCTGATATTGTGAATTCAAAGATGAATGCGTTACCTCAAAATATTTTAAAAATATTTAATCTAAATGATAGCGGAAGTTTATTAAATGTAATGGGCTATTTTGCTTATGTTTTTCAATACATTGTTCTAGCCTCAGGAATATATGCCGTTTTGTTAGGTTCTCAGTCATTAATTAAAGAAGAAAGCGATGGAACAATTGAATTTTTATATGCTCAACCAATTACCCGTAAAGAACTGGTTTGGACAAAATTTATTGCGAGTCTCTCTATTTTAATAGTATTTTGGGCAATCACATTTAGTTTATCGACTATACTTGTTCTGCTTTTTAAAAATAGCAACGATCGATCTAGTGTTGTATTGGCAAAATTAAGTACAATTTTCTTAAATGATGGTCTTATTTTGATTGCGTTATTAGCCATTGGTTTCTTCTGTTCAACGCTTCTTCAATCGAGTAAGCAAGCAACAGGACTATCTTTAGGAATAGTTTTTGGTACTTATGTGTTAGGTGTTTTATCTGAAATAAATGATAGAGTCAGCTTTTTTAAATATATGTCACTGTTACATTATGGTGTGCCAGCTAATCTTGTAAAAGGTTGGATGGGTTGGACTTATTTAATAATTCTAGTAGGAGTTATCGTATTTTTTTCTGTAGCAAGTAGCTTCATTTATCAAAGGAAAGATTTAAAAATCAGTTAAACAAATGGAGATGACTGACTAGAAGTCAACACAATACCCCTCACAAGAAATATAAATTCCTTGTGAGGGGTATTATGTTAAGACTTATATTTCAACTTTTTTTAAACTAATTAACTTTTTAGTGCATTAACTGGTTTACGCCAGATGCCTAAAATTAAGGCAGATATCACCGTTCCAATTGCTAAGGCTAGTAAGAAGAGAAGAGCATGGTTTGCAAGTGAAATAACAAATATACCACCATGCGGAGCTGGAATACTAATTCCCCAGAATTGTGTTAAACCACCTGCAACAACAGCACCAATTACTGAAGAACCGATAACATGTATTGGATCAGCTGCGGCAAAAGGAATTGCCCCTTCTGTAATGAATGATAAGCCTAAAATATAATTAGTTAAACCTGATTTTCTTTCATCAGCTGTAAATTTATTTTTAAAAATAGTAGAGGCAAGAGCGATTGCTAATGGAGGTACCATACCCCCCGCCATAACAGCAGCCATTAACTTACCATCACCCGTATCTGTAAAGACACCAATAGAGAAGGTATAAGCGGCTTTATTAAATGGACCACCCATATCAAAAGCCATCATTCCACCAAGCAAAGCACCAAGTAAAACAGCATTACCAGTTCCTAGATTTTCTAAGAAGTCAATCATAGCTGTATTAATCCCACCAAAAATTGGATCAATAATAAAGTACATGACCGCCCCAATAATAAGCAAGCCTAAGACAGGATAAAGTAAGATAGGTTTAATTCCATCAAGAGATTTAGGTAGTTTTCTAAATATATATTTTAAGCCAACAATAATGTAACCAGCAATAAAACCAGCAGCTAAACCACCTAAGAAGCCAGCGCCACTTTCAACAGCCATAAATCCACCAACCATACCAGGCATTAATCCAGGTCGATCGCCAATACTCATAGCAATGAATCCGGCTAAAATTGGAATTAAGAAGCTAAATGCATTTCCACCAATTGAATTAAGGAAAAGAAAGGCTTCACTTTTATCGCCTGCCATATTTTCAACTAAGAAAGAAATAGCCATTAAAATCCCGCCGCCAACAACAAAAGGCAACATGTGGGAAACACCGTTCATTAAATCTTTATAAATTTTACTCCAAAGAGAACCACCACTACGTTCACTTGAATCATTAGCTGATTTTTCACCAGTCCCATGATAAATCGGAGCATCGCCTGCAACTGCTTTTGTAATTAGCTCTTCAGATTTACGAATGCCATCACTAACAGGTCGTTCTAATACAGGTTTTCCACTGAAACGATCCATTTCAACATTTTTATCAGCAGCTACGATAACACCACTAGCACGAGCAATTTCAGCATCCGTTAAGCGATGCTTGATTCCTTCAGAACCATTTGTTTCCACGCGGATTTCTACGCCCATTTCAGTCGCTTTTTTCTTTAAAGCATCCTCAGCCATATAAGTATGAGCAATTCCTGTTGGACAGGCAGTTACAGCAACAACAAAAGGTTTCTTGCTAGTATCAGCAGTTGTTGCCGCTAGTTTTATAGCTTCTTCTTCTGCCTTTTCTTCAGCATCATGTTTTGCTTCAGCAGCGGAAAAAAGTTCTTGTACTTCTTCAGGAGTGGTTGCTGTTTTCAAAGAAGCAACAAAGTCAGGATTGATTAATAAACGCGATAAACCAGCCAATGCTTGCAAATGTGTATCGTTAGCGCCTTCTGGAGCAGCAATCATAAAGAAGAGAAAGGCTGGTTGTCCATCTAATGAATCATAATCAACACCATGGTTACTTTTAGCGAATAATACAGTTGCTTCGTTTACTGCTTTTGTTTTTGCATGAGGCATAGCAATTCCATCACCTAAACCAGTTGAAGTTTGTCCCTCGCGTTTCATAATTCCTTCTTTATATAAGACTGAGTCATTAATACGTCCGCTAGCAGCTAAACTAGTAATCATTTCATCAATAGCCGCTTCTTTAGTTGTTGCTTTTAAATCCATAATCATGACATTTTTGACTAATAGATCTTTAATTTTCATGATAATTCCTCCGATATATCTGATTTGTATTGTTTTCTGGTTACATGAACTTCTGAAACTAGAGTGAAGACTTTTTCTTTAGTTGCTAAATCATCTGAGAATGCAGTGGCACTACCAGTAGCAACGCCCATTTGGAAAGCTTTTAAAGGATCAGCAGTTGCTACAAGCGTACCGATAAAACCAGCAATCATAGAATCTCCTGCTCCAACTGAATTTTTTACAGAACCTTTTGGAACATTTGATGTATAAATCCCCTCTGGAGTGAAGAAGAGGGCTCCATCACCAGCCATAGAAATCAAAGCATACTGAGCCCCAAGTTCTAATAATCTTTGTCCGTATGGAAGCATATCTTCAATGCTAGTAAATTGAACATTAAACAAATCAGCCAATTCATGATGATTTGGTTTAACTAAAATTGGATGGAAAGGTAAGGCATCCATCAGATCGGCTCCAGTCGTATCAATGACAAATTCAGCTCCAGATTGTTTGATTAATTGAATCATTTGATGATAATAATCATTTGGAAGAGAGGGCGGTTTGCTACCAGATAAAATAATAACATCCTGTGGCGTTAGTTTTTTTAATTGTTCTAACAATGCGTGTGCTTCTTCATTTGAAATAACAGGACCTAAGCCATTAACCTCAGTTTCAGAAGTCGATTTTAATTTAATATTGATTCGAGTATCATTTTTTATTTGAATAAAGTCAGTAGCTACTCTTTCTTTTTTTAACCAATCATGAATAAAGTTTCCAGTGAAACCACCAAGAAAACCTAAGGTAGTGGTGGTGTAATTTAATTGGTTTAAAACTCGTGAAACGTTAATTCCTTTTCCACCTGGTAATTTAATATCGCTGTCCATTCGGTTAAGCTCACCTAGATTAACTTCTTTTAGATGGACAATATAATCAATTGATGGATTTAATGTAACTGTATAAATCATTTTCTCACCTCTATAATTTTTGTATAATTTAAATACGTTTGAAGATGCTGTGGCTCGAGAGTCTGGGTAATAATTGTAGCTTCCTCAAGTGTGCCAACTTTAGCAAAATTAATTTTATCAAATTTACTACTATCCACTAAAACAAAATTTTCAAAACTTTGTTTTAACGCAACCGATTTTAACGCAGCTTCATCAGGATCAGGTGTTGTAAAACCAAATTTAGGATGAATACCGTTCATACCAAGAAAGGCTTTATCAAATTGATAACCAGATAATTCAGCAACACTTGTGGCCCCAATAATAGCTTTAGTTGAATTTTTAAGTTGACCACCAACTAGAAATGTTTGGATATTAGCATCTGCTAGAAGTGAGGCATGTTGAACGCCATTTGTGACGACTGTAATATTAAATTGAGTTAAAAAAGGAATGAACTCAAGAGTAGTTGAACCAGCATCAATATAAATCATGTCATTATCTTTTACAAAAGTAGCGGCTAATTCCGCAATTTGTTTTTTTTCGTGGATGTTTTTGAATGATTTTTCTTTCATGTCTAATTCAGTATCTAAGTGATAATTTCGTTTAGCACCACCGTGGACCCGAATCAGTTCGCCAGCTTCTTCTAAAAGGGCTAAATCTCTTCGGATAGTTGATTCAGAAGCTTTTAAATCAATAATTAAATCTTGAGATTTAACAATTCCATCAGTCTGCAATCGTTTTAAGATAAAGGCATGTCTTTCTTCAGTAAGCATATAATCCCCCCTTTGATAAAATTAGTTTACCATCAAAAACGTTCAAAATCAATCATAAAGTGTCAACGTTTTCAAAAAAAGTGTTAATAAAAAGCTTAAACCCATAAAATAGTGGTTTAAGCCTTTAACAATTTTTTATTTAGTAGGAAGTATTTTTTGTAATAAACTTTGATGTTCATCAAGTTCATTCCAATTTAAAACAAGAATCTCATTTCTTCCTAAAGTTTTATAAAGCAAATCAGCAACAGTTTGAGTAGCTAAAAAGTTTGTCCACAATGCATCTGCTTCATCAAATACATTGGCTAACACGATTTCTCCTTGATTCGCAGCGACTTGCATATCTTGGAAGACGATATCGATTAAGCCAGAATTCGGATAGGTACTAATGTTGCCTTCAACTGCTTCGATAATCTGCAGAATTGAAATCTTTTTTGGAGAATCAACTAGCGTAAATCCACCGTTATTTCCTGATACCGAAGTGACTAGATTTTTAACAACTAGTTTACGCATTAATTTCTTAATGTATGTAGGAGAGCCGTTTAGGCGATGATTAATGACAGCTGATGTGACTGGAATTTCTTTATCTTGAGTAGCCAGTAATGTCATAATACAGATTGCTTGTTCTAAACTTTTAGTTAGTTTCATCTTTTTACCTTCTTTCTATATACTATGGAGTAAAACTCAATAATAGTATAACATAACCTCCAAGAATGTTGAATTATCATTAAAAATTGAGTGAAACTATGTATACAAAAAAGAACAGCAGCTAAGTGCTGTTCTTTTTTGTTTATTTTTCTGTAGTCTCTGTTTCTGTTGAAGTTGGGGTTGTTGGATCAGCTTCAGCAAAATAAATGTCACGAACTTTTTTCTCGATTTCAGCATAAAGCTCAGAATTATCTAGTAAATATTTTTTTGCATTTTCACGGCCTTGACCGATTCGCTCGCCATTATAAGAGTACCAAGCACCAGCTTTATCGATAATATCACGATCAGCTGCCATATCAACTAATTCACCAGCGCGTGAAATACCTTCTCCATACATAATGTCTACTTCAGCAACTTTGAAGGGAGGAGCAACTTTATTTTTGACAACTTTTAATTTTGTACGGTTTCCTAGAATATCCGTACCCGTTTTGATTTGTTCAGCACGACGTACTTCTAAGCGAATAGTTGCATAGAATTTTAACGCACGCCCACCAGGAGTAACTTCGGGATTTCCAAACATTACACCAACTTTTTCGCGAATTTGATTAATAAAAATACAAATTGTTTTTGTATTGTTGATTGAACCAGATAGTTTACGTAGTGCTTGTGACATTAGACGGGCTTGAAGTCCAACGTGGCTTTGTCCCATTTCGCCTTCAATCTCAGCACGTGGAACTAAAGCTGCTACAGAATCTACTACTAGTATATCAACTGCACCACTAGAAACTAAGGCATCAGCGATTTCCAATGCTTGTTCACCAGTGTCGGGCTGAGATAAAAGTAGATCATCAATATTTACGCCTAAAGCTGCTGCATATTTTGGATCTAATGCATGTTCAGCATCAATAAAAGCGGCTGTTCCACCAGCTTTTTGAGCTTCCGCAATTGCATGTAAAGCCATTGTTGTTTTACCAGAACTTTCTGGTCCGTATACTTCAAGAATTCTTCCTTTAGGGTAACCACCAACACCTAATGCAACATCTAAAGCAATTGATCCTGTTGAAATAGTTTCAATCTTCATAGAAGTTTTTTCACCTAACTTCATAATAGCGCCTTTACCAAAATCTTTTTCAATTTTACTTAAGGCTTTACTTAAAGCCGCTTGTTTGCCATCGCCCATTTTTTGTGATAGTTCTCTTGGAGCTGATTTTTCTTTTGCCATTATTAATTTTCCTCCTCTAAACTATATCTCTATTTATAGTATACGAACAATCGTTCGATAAGTAAAGAACATTTGACTAAATAAGTAACATATTTTTCTGGTATAACGTAATTTTCCTTGTTCTGCATCAGCTTTGGATGAAAGCGAAGCTCATTAAAGTCGTTACATAAAGAGTATATGCAAAAAGTAGAGAATAGTGTGAAAAAATTTTAATTTAATTAAAAGGACTGCTTTAATTTGTGTTAAAAGTAGCCCTTCATTGACTTAAGCTTTTTTATTTAATTCGTTTTTTAGTTTGGTAATGGCTGTAAATAGAGCAAAACTTAAAGTGATAATTTGAAAGATGGTGCTTATTGTACGGAAAGATTGTTTCATGTAAATCACCTCCAAGGAATATAGACTTAGTTTAACTGATTATATGGTGACTGTCATTTGAGAACCCTTTTTTACTAAATTTAAAAATGTTCTATTTGTAATAGAACGTATCTGGTGTTATAGTGATGATGTGCTAAAAGAAATTAGTCTCTAAGGAGGAGCCTGCATGTACATTCGTATTCAACCGAATAGTGAAACACCTATTTATACACAATTGATTTACCAAATTAAGCGGGGAATCATCAAGAAAGAGCTGCTTCCAGGAGAAGGATTGCCTAGTGTTCGTAGTTTAGCTGGTGATATTGGAATTAATATGCATACGGTTAATAAAGCTTATAAACTATTAGTTGAAGAAGGTGTTTTAGCTCAACAGAAAAAAGGTTTCATGGTGAACCCTAATTTGATGATAGAAATGAATCAAAAATATCTCCACAATTATCGTGAACGATTGGAAGAATTATTGATTGATGCAAAGATTTTTAATTTAACAGAAGAGAGTATTTCTAAAATGCGAAATGAAATTGAAAATACGCTGAAAGAGAGTGACAAATCATGATTGAATTTGCAGGATTAATGAGTATCATAATAATTTTTGTTGGAGTGTCTAGTGGTGTGACTCCATATTTTAATCGTAGTAGTCAATTTGGTGTGACTTTACCAGAAAAATATCAAAATAACTCTTTAGTAAAAACACAACAAAAAAAGTTCCTTTGGGTAAATATTCTACTGGGGATTATTTTAGCAGTACCCATAATTTATTTTATTGGATTTGAAGATGCTGAGAAAGCTGCTCTTTGGATTTCTTTTTATTTGCTTTTTGCTTTAGTAGTATTCTTTACAGTTACAAGCATATTATTTTTGACAATTCGTAAAAAAATAATGAATTTCAAAGCTGAATTGCCTGTTTCAGAGCTAGAATTGCAAGATTTAGTGATTGATACAAACTATCGCCATAGAAAATTGATCGTTCCTAGCTACTTTATTCTACTGACGAATCTTTTGATCATTGTTTTAGTTGTAGCAATTACCTTTGTCAATTATGATCGTATTCCTCACCAGATAGTCACTCATTGGACTATTGATATGCAACCAGATAGAATGACGACTAAAACTATCTTTACGATACTTTACGTACCTATAATTCAAGTGTTTATGATGGGGATTTTTTATCTTTCTAATTATTCGTTTCAAAAAGCCAAACAAAAAATTGATCCACGACACCCGGAAGTATCTGTTGAAAAGAATCGAGCGTTTCGATATGCTTGGTCTGTATTTATGCTGATACTTTCAATTGCTGTTCAATTGTTGATGGCGGTGATTCAATTGGTAATGATTTTTAATTGGATGGATAAAATTAATTTTCCGCTAGTTCTTGTGCTATTTTTCGTCCTAATACTTGGTGGATCAATTTATCTATCATTTAAATACGGACAAAGTGGTGAACGTTTTAAAGTAAGAAATGCAACAGATTCAGAAACTAAAACAGTATCTGGTTATGACGATGACGCTAGTTGGAAAATGGGGGCTATTTATTTTAATCCTAAAGATCCTTCTGTCTGGGTAGAGAAACGTTTTGGTATTGGAATTACGATGAATATGGCTCGTTGGCAAACATGGTGCTTTTTACTGGGGCTGTTATGCTTTCCAATTATGATTACTCTGCTATTTATGTAGGCTTTAGATGCACCTAAAATTGTGGGAGAAACAATGTATAGAATAAAAAAACTCTTAGCTTTATTCCGTAATGGAATAAGCTAAGAGTTTTTTTACTAAAGAAGTTTTTATTTTGCTTCTTGAATAATATTGATTTTTTCGATTTTGATATCTTCATCAGGTTTGTCATTCGTAACTTTGACAGCTGCGATTTTATCTACAATATCCATACCTTCAATAACTTGACCAAAAACTGTATATCCACCATCTAAACTTGGATATCCACCTTTTTTATAAGCATCAACAATTTTTTCAGGGGTTGTACTTGAATTTGTTTGTCCGCTCATATCGTCTGTATTTTGAACGATATAGAACTGACTACCAATTGAAATAGGTTCGTTTGTTTTTGCCATGGATAATGCGCCACGAATGTTATAAAGCTCAGGGGAAGTTTCAACGCCAAATGGTTTGCCCCAGATACTTTGTCCACCCATACCTGTTCCATCAGGATCGCCACCTTGAATCATGAAATTCTCAATAACGCGATGGAAAATTGTTCCGTTATAATATCCGTTTTTACTGTGAGTTATAAAGTTCTCAACTGCTTTTGGTGCATATTGTGGGAATAATTTAATCTTAATCGATCCCATGGTTGTTACGATTTCAACAACAGCTTCTTTATCAGTTACATCTGTTGTCAGTTGAGGTAAGGTTAAGTTTGAGAAATCAACAGCTTCTACGCTGCTACTACTTTCCGTAACTTGACTAATCGAAGAAGATTGTGCTGTTTTAGCATCATCACTTTTATTATTATTCGCATAAACAACTCCTACAACAATTGCGATAATCGCAATAATTAATAGAATGACGCCCCAGACTAATTTTTTATTTTTCATATTTTTACCACACTTTCCTACTTTTTTGTCAGAACTCTTTTATTCTACCTGAAATTAGTTTGTTTTGAAATAGTAGGTTTATAATTTACTTGATTTTTATTTTTTCGTGTAATGAGTAAAGAAATTAAAATAGACTATACCAGTTTGGTGATAAGTAGTTTATAGAACACGCTTACAGTATTGGATGGCATAATACCAATTATTTATAGTCGGTTTTTCAAAAAAAGAATTGCGAAATTGCCTAGATGAAATTGCTTTCATTTGCTATAATGCAAGTGTTAGGCAAATGATTTGATTGTCTGTCAACTACTAACATATGGAGGTTTTATTAATCATGGGAAAATTAGGTATTTCGATTTATCCAGAACGTTCAACATTTGAAGAAGATCAAGCTTATTTAGATTTAGCACATAAATATGGCTATAAACGGGTGTTTACTAGTCTATTGGAAATTGACGGAGACGCAGACAAAGTTTTAGGTAGTTTTAACAAAGTAGTTGCTTATGCAAACAGCTTAGGCATGGAAGTGATGGTGGACATTAATCCAGGATTGTTTACACAGTTAAACATCTCTTACGATGATTTATCTTTTTTCCATAAAATGGGTGCTTATGGAATCCGCTTGGATATTGGTTTTACTGGTCAAGAAGAAGCTCGTATGACAAGAAATCCGTATGGAATTAAAATTGAAGTGAACATGAGCTCAGGTACTAAGTACATTGAAAGTATCATGGCTTATTCTCCTAATCGAGAAAATTTACTAGGCTCACATAATTTTTATCCACATCGTTATTCAGGTTTAGAGTACAACCATTTTGTATATTGTTCAAATCAATACCGCAACCATAACTTAAATACAGCTGCTTTTGTCAATTCACATGCAGCTACATTTGGACCTTGGCCAATGCAAGATGGACTTTGTTCATTAGAAGATCATCGTGATTTAGAAATCGCTACTCAAGTAAAACATTTTGTCCTAACTGATTTAATTGATGATATTATTATTGGAAATGCTTACGCATCTGAAGAAGAGTTAAAAGCAATGGCTGAAGCCTTTAATGCAGACTATCCTTCAGTGAAGGTTGACCTATCAGAAACGATTAGCGACGTTGAACGCAAAGTTGTATTAGATGAATTACACAGTTACCGTGGTGATCGTTCAGCGTATATCTTACGTTCAACAATGACTCGGATCAAATACAAGAATGAAGCATTCCCACCACACGATACAACAGATATGACTCGTGGCGATTTACTAATTGACAATGTTGATTTTGGTCAATATAAAGGCGAAATGCAAATTGCATTAAAAGATATGAAAAATATTGGGCGTGTCAATGTAGTGGGTAGAGTCAGTGAGGATGAATTATTTTTACTAGAATTCTTAAAACCGTGGTCAAACTTTAAATTAATTGACAACAAATAAATACTCTAGTCTAATAGATAGATTGCCTCGTTGGAATCTATCTATTTAGTTTATTTTAAAATTTGTGAAAGAAATTTGAATTTATTCTAGTTAGAAGTGAATTTTATAAAACAAAAAACTAAGAGAAGCGTGCGTTTTTTATAAAATAAACGTATAATAGATATACAGCATGTTTTACATAGCAAACTGGTTAAGAAGTGGAGGTATTTAGAATGAAAAATTCAACCTTGTTAGGACTTATTATTATTGGGACATTGGGATTAGGATTGGCAGTCACTGCAGTTGCTTCATTTACAGACTTAGGCCTTTTTTCAAAAGATACTGTAGATAGTAGTTTGAGTGCAAGTAGTTCAAGGGAAAAAACTGAATCAAAATCAACTAATAAAAAAGAAAGTATCGGTAGTGAAGAAAGTAAAGAAAGTAAAGATAGTCAATCTTCAGCGTCAGAAAGTCAAAGTTCTGAAAAGCAAACTTCAGAAAAAACAGAGACTGAAAGTCAAGAATCTGAGAGTAAAGAAACAGGAAACAAAGAAGCAAAAAAAGAAACACCTAATTCAGATGAGGCCACTACAGACAGTGTTGCTCCAGTTGAGACAGGTGCTGGCTATGAAAGTATTCCAGAAGAAACAGATGATGTTAATTCAATGTTCAATGTTGAGTCACCTCCGGATATGCCGGTTGATTCTACAGTACCCGAAGAAGAGACAGCTGAGGATGGCAAACAAGCAGCTGTTAGTGGTCAATCCAAAATAAATGCAACAAATCAAGAATCAGCCCAAGACACTCTGTTAGCGGCTGGTTCTTCTAGTGCGAAGACAAAGATTCAAAGCACTACAACACCCATTTATGTGACTGATACATTTCCACAAACAGGTGAAACGCAAATCAATAACAGGTTGAGCTTAATAGGAATAGTAGTGACAGTTCTAGCCTTTTTTAGTCTGTATTTAAAGAAGAGAAACGTTTAGTAGAGCCAAGCCAACCAATAAGATAAAGAAAAAACTCCTAATTTAATAGGCTTTTTTTTTGCATTTAGCTGACTCACAGGCTGGATATTTTGACTTTTAGCTAGACTATTTCTTAAAGGGATTCCTAAAAATTCAATTAAATCTATCGTTCTTTATAGACAAAGTAATCTTTGACCAGTACAATAGAGAATGGATTAAGGTGGGGTAGACTGAACATACCTCAATTAAATGGCGAATGTGTTTTGAGAATTCGCATCTTAAATTACATCTTGGAACAAGTGTAACACTTAGAGTAGTCGCAATAATCCAATGAGTAGCTTAATGAATTAGATAAATGATTAAAGTTAAATTCTCACAAACTCAGAAAATGAGGAGGAAGAAAATATGTCAATGTTTTTAGATCAAGTGACAATTAATGTTAAAGCAGGTTCCGGTGGGAATGGTATGGTTGCTTTTCGTCGAGAAAAATATGTACCTGATGGTGGTCCTGCAGGTGGTGATGGTGGAAACGGCGGAAATGTTGTTTTTGTTGTTGATGAAGGATTAAGAACTTTAATGGATTTCCGTTTCAATCGTCATTTTAAAGCTCAAGATGGTGAAAAAGGTATGAGCAAAGGAATGCATGGTCGTGGAGCTGGAGATAATCTAATTAAAGTTCCACCAGGTACAACGGTTCGTGATACAGATACTGGTTTAGTTTTAGGTGATTTAGTGCATGAAGGTCAACAATTAATTGTTGCTGAAGGTGGTCGCGGAGGTCGCGGGAATATTCGTTTTGCTTCAGCTCGTAATCCAGCACCTGAAATCGCTGAAAATGGTGAACCAGGACAAGAACGCAATTTAGAATTAGAACTAAAAGTACTTGCAGATGTTGGTTTAGTAGGCTTTCCTTCTGTTGGGAAATCAACTATTCTATCAATTGTATCAAAAGCACGTCCTAAAATCGGTGCATATCACTTTACAACTCTTGTGCCTAACTTAGGTATGGTTCAAGCAGAAGATGGTCGTAGTTTTGTTATGGCTGATTTACCAGGACTGATTGAAGGAGCTTCACAAGGTATTGGTTTAGGAACACAATTCTTACGTCATATTGAACGGACTCGTGTTATTCTTCATGTTATTGATATGAGTGGTAGTGAAGGTCGTGATCCATTTGATGATTATTTAGCAATTAACAAGGAACTAGAAACGTATAACTTACGTTTGATGGAACGTCCGCAATTAATCGTAGCCAATAAAATGGATATGCCAGAGTCAGAAGAAAACTTAAAAGTCTTTAAAGAAAAAGTAAATGCCTTAAAAGAAGATGAGTTTGCCGATGATGTTCAAGTTTTCCCAATTTCAGCGATTAGTCATAAAGGGATGAATAATTTATTAAGTGCTGCTGCTGATGTACTGGATGTTACTTCTGAGTTCCCTCTTTATGAGTTAGAGGATGAAGATGAAACGGTAATGTACAAACATACACCAGAAGAAAAAGGCTTTGAGATTACTCGTGATCCAGATGCAGCTTGGGTTCTTAGTGGAGATAAGCTTGAGAAAACATTCAAGATGACGAACTTTGAACACGATGAAAGTATCATGCGTTTTGCTCGTCAGTTGAGAGCAATGGGCGTAGATGAAGAAATGCGCGCTCGTGGTGCTAAAGATGGCGACATCGTTCGTATCATGAAATATGAATTTGAATTTGTTGAATAAAACGAATGTCTAAATAGAGAAACGTCAAACTAAAAAAATTAGTTTGACGTTTTTTAATGTAATTTAAAGTAAAATTTAAGGAATTTGACAATCAATTTGTATCGCTTATTTAACAAAGGTTTGTTAAAATGTAAAAGAAGCCTACGCTTATTTTATTGATGTGTGGAGTAAAAGGAGTTAAAAAAATGGAGAATCAAAAAAGACTAAAGAAAAGTCGTTATATGTCTGGTTTAGATGGAATTCGAGCATTAGCTGTATTAGGTGTTATTTTTTATCATTTAACTCCCCATATGGTGCCAGGTGGTTTCTTAGGTGTTCCGATTTTTTTTGTATTATCAGGTTATTTGATTACAGATTTATTGATTCAAGAGTTTGAACAAAATCAAAAAATTAGTTTAAAACAATTTTGGAAGCGACGCTTGAATCGTCTATACCCAGCATTGGTAACTATGTTAATTCTAGTTACTGGTTGGATCACTATTTTTGAACGGAATTTATTATTAAATATTCGGAATACAATTATTAGCAGCTTATTGTATTTAAACAATTGGTGGCAGATTATGCAAGGGGATTCTTATTTTGACCGTTTTGCGACACCTTCTCCGTTTGTTCACTTATGGTCTTTGGCGATTGAAGGTCAATTTTATTTGATTTGGCCAATTTTAGTAGTTGTTGCAATCGTTTTTATTAAGAAAAATATTCGGATTTTTTGGACATTTATGGGAGTAGCTTTAGTGTCGGGATTGTTGATGGCATTTTTGTATGTTCCAGGTGGTGATCCAAGTCGTGTTTATTACGGAACAGATACACGTTCTTTTTCGTTGTTAATTGGTTCTGCCTTAGCTTTTGTTTGGCCAAGTAATCGATTAAAGGCAACTATTCCTCGAAAAGGCCAATTAACCTTAGATGCTATTGGTTTAGTCGCAAGTGTCGGCTTAATTTTTATGATGGTAACAGTGACAGATAATAATCCATTTACTTATTATGGTGGGATTTTTATTTATAGTCTAATTAGTGCTGTATTAATTGGAGTCACTGCTCATCCAGCAACCTGGTTTTCAAAATTATTGAGTGTTCAGCCTTTAAAGTGGCTAGGTGAACGTAGTTATGGTTTATATTTATGGCAATATCCGATTATGGTTTTGTATGAGGTTAAGGTGGGAGACACAAGTTTACAGCCAATTCGACATTTAATCATTCAACTAGTTTTAATTATTGTTATTGCTGAGGCTTCTTATCGCTTCATTGAGATGCCCTTTAAAAAGTTAAATGTGCGAGCTATCTTAAATGGAGAAGTCCTAATAAACCGCTTAAAAGAATTCTGGCAGGAGAAATCGCCTAAAGCATGGATACAAAAAGCAGGAGTTGTCTTATTAAGTTTAGTGTTGATTGTCTCATTAGTCGGATTTATAACGGCTCCTGTTGGTGATAGTCCAGCAACCATTCGTTTAGCGGAGAAACTTAGGGCGAATAAAGCAAAAATTGAAAAACAAAAGACCGATAAAGAAAAGGATAAAAATGCTCAACAACTTCCAGTTAAGCAAGCAGTATACGGCTTAAGCGATGAACAAATGAAAGTCGCTAGTCAGATGGATATTACTTTTGTTGGCGATTCCGTTTTATTAAGTGTTGTGAGTCCACTTGAAGAAGTTTTTCCTTTAGCAACAATAGATGGTGAAATTGGACGACAATTATATAATACATTGCCTGTTGTCACTACTTTAAAACAACAAAATAAATTAGGAAATCCAGTTGTTTTAGAATTAGGAACAAATGGTGCATTCACGGATAAGCAGATAGACGATCTCATTTTGACAATTGGTGAAAAAAGAAAAATTTATATTATTAATACTCAAGTCCCAAAAAATTGGAAAAATAGTGTTAATCAAGGTATAAAAAATGTAGCAACACGTTATAAAAATATTCAAGTAATTGATTGGAATAGCTATAGTGCTGGAAAAACAGACTGGTTTTATGAAGATGGTGTTCATCCAAATGAAATAGGTGCTGAACAGTATGCCGAGTTAATTGCAAAAGCGATTTTAACAGATCAAAAGAAATAAGTTGAATAAGAATATTTCTTAGATAAATTTTATATTTTCTGATAAAATATAGGAGAGCGGTAAATAGAATTTTATAGAGATTGGATACGGATAAATGGAGTTATTATTTTTAGGAACTGGTGCTGGTGTTCCAGCAAAACATCGTAATGTAACAAGTATTGCTTTAAAACTTTTAGAAGAACGAAATAGTATTTGGTTATTTGATTGTGGTGAAGGCACGCAGCAACAAATTTTGCATACAACCTTAAAGCCAAGAAAAATTGATAAGATTTTTATTACACATTTACATGGAGATCATATTTTTGGTTTACCAGGATTACTAAGCAGTCGTTCGTTTCAAGGGGGGGATATGCCGCTAACGGTTTATGGTCCAGTTGGAATTAGAGAGTATGTTTTAACTAGCTTACGAGTTTCTGGTACACATCTAAAATATCCATTGAATTTTCATGAAATTAGTGAAGCGGGTATTTTATTTGAAGATAGTCAATTTAAAGTAACGTGTTTAGAATTGGATCATGGTATTCAATCCTTTGGTTATCGAGTTGTCGAAAGTGATCACCAAGGAATGCTACAAGTGAATCGCTTAAAAGAAGCCGGTGTTCCTTTTGGTCCTTTGTATGGACGAATAAAAAATGGAGAGCAAGTGACGTTAAGTGATGGACGGATAATTAATGGGGCAGATTATGTTGGTGAAGCTCAAAAAGGTCGGATTGTGACAATTTTAGGAGATACTCGTAAACATCCAAATAGTGTCCGTTTAGCAAAAAATGCAGATATCTTAGTTCACGAAAGTACTTTTGATGGAGCTGATCGCAAAATTGCTCGTGATTATCATCACTCGACTTCTTTAGATGCGGCTGAGGTGGCTAAAGAAGCTCAAGCCAAACGTTTATTGCTCACTCATATCAGTGCTAGGTATTTGGGGAAAGAAGCCTATGCTTTAGAAAAAGAAGCACAAACGATTTTTAAACAAAGTCAAATTGTAAAAGATTTTGATGAAATTGAGATTCAACTAGTTAGAACAGATAAGTAAAAAAGAGGATAGGGGCGAAAAAATATGTTAGCTAATCGTAAAGATTTAACGGATAAGGTTGTAGTCATTACTGGGGGATCAGGTGGTTTGGGTGAACAAATTGCTTATGCATGTGCAAGTCAAAATGCTAAAGTGGTTGTTTGTGCTAGACGAATTAATCTACTTGGTAAAGTGAAACAAAATTGTGAAGACATATCTGGTAAGAGAGCTTATGCATTTCAGTTAGATGTGGCCAATCCTGAAAATATCAAAGAGGTTGTTGAACGAATTCGAGACGAAGTTGGACCAATCGATGTTTTAGTAAACAATGCTGGCTTTGGCTATTTTGAAAATGCGATTGATTTTGATATGTCACTGGCTGAAAAAATGTTTCGTGTAAATGTTTTAGGGATGATGTACATGACTCAATTAGTTGCTATTGAAATGACAGATCGAATGTCAGGCCATATTATTAATATTGCTTCTCAAGCTGGTAAAATGGCAACACAAAAATCTTCTGTTTATTCTGCAACAAAATTTGCTGTCTTAGGATATTCAAATGCTTTACGATTAGAATTAAAGCCATTCGGGGTTTATGTTACAACGGTCAATCCAGGTCCAATTGAAACGAATTTCTTTGATATTGCCGATAAGAGTGGCGATTATCTTGAGAAAGTGGAGCACTTAGTTTTAAATCCAACTGTGGTTGCTAACCGAGTAGTTGGCTTAATGGGTGTACCTCGCCGTGAGTTAAATATGCCTGGATTATTAGAAGTAGCTAGCAAATTATATACATTATTCCCAACTGTGGGCGATTATATTGCTGCAAATATGTTTAATGCTAAATAATTAAATTGAGTAAATGGATAGCTAGCAAAATTCTTAATTGAATTGGCTAGCTATTTTTAATGAAGACTAGTTAAATGATTAGACAAAAAAACCAAAAAAAGGTATTCTTATATAGAAACAGATGTAATACTTATGGGAAGGGTGAAAGAAATTGAAAAATCAATGGCGTTTAGTAGTAGGTATTATATTAGTATTAATTGTGGCTTTGTTTGCTATTTTAAATGTTGCAGCAGTTCCAGTTAATTTTGGATTTGCAAAAGTAGAATGGCCTTTAATTATGATTATTTTAGGTTCGTTATTTATTGGAGCAATTGTGACTGTTTTAGTTTCAACTGGTTCAAGTATTCAAACAAAGAAACGATTAAAAAATGCTGAAAACGAATTAAATCAACAACAAGCAAAGCTTGATGAAGAGGTTTCTAAAGTTCAATCTGAAATGGAATCACGTATTGTTGTAAAGGACGAAGAATTAGCAGCTCAACAAAGTAAAATTCAGGCTTTAGAAGATGAATTAGTTAGTAAAATAACGGCTCCAATAACTCTAGATAAATAAAACGAGCTAAATGTAGAAATGACTAATAAAAAAAGAGTTTGCTAATTCAGCAAGCTCTTTTTTTAGAAGAAAATTTATCTTGTAAAGTTTTTAGTTTGTTCATAATGATTTCGCTTTCAATGGATGTTTTTGATAATTTGGAAATTTATACATAAAAATTGATTGACGGAAGTCGTTGGAAATGGTATTTTTATACGAGTTGATAATTTTATTTTAAAGGAGTATGAATGTGGAAAAAAATCATTATGAAGTAAAAACAGTCATTATTGATCCAACAGCGATTGGACTTTTTGGATTAGCAATTGTAACTTTGGTAGCATCTTCACAAAAATTAGGTTGGACAGAAGGAGTTAGTGGGGTTATCCCTTGGGCGATTTTCTTAGGGGGCGTGGCACAATTGATAGCTTCTGCTTATGATGCTAAACATAACAACCTTTTTGGTGCAACAGCATTTGCAGCATATGGACTATTTTGGTTTGGTGTGGGAATGAGCTGGATGACACAAAATGGATTATTTGGAGCAAGTTTGCAAAGCTCATTTGATCCAAAAGAATTAGGTTTTGCTTTCTTAGGTTACTTTATCTTTACAGTATTTATGACAATTGGAGCATTAGAGACAAATAAAGTTTTATTTATTATTTTCTTTTTAATTGATTTCCTGTTCCTTGGTTTATTTATGTCAAGCTTTGGTATTGCAACAGACTTTTTCCATATGGTTGCAGCAATTGCTGAATTTCTAATTGCACTATTTTCATTTTATGGTTGTGGTGCAGCAGTTTTAAATGGTCATTTTGGTTATACATTCTTACCAATTGGAAAGCCTTTTGGTATTATTAAAAAGCCAGTATCTACAAAGAAGAAAAAGGCTTAATAAGAAAAAAACCTGATTAACAGTTACTGTTAGTCAGGTTTTTTTCTATTTTTGTAAAAGCATGTCAATGTGAGGAATATTATCTTCTAAATATTCTTCTGATATTGGAACAAATCCAAAGCTACCATAGAATTTTTCAAGATATGCTTGTGCTTGAATTTCAACCTCACGGGTAGGGAATTGTTTTGCAATATGATCTAAAATAATGGTTAGTAATTCTTTTCCCAGACCAGTTCCACGTTGTTCTTTAGCCACAATAATCCGCCCAAAGTGAATGCGTGAATCTTGTGAGATAATTCTTCCATAAGCCAATAGTACACCATCTTCATCGGTTTTAAAAACGTGTAAACTAGTTAAATCCAACTCATCAATATCTTGATAAGGACAATCCTGTTCTACAATAAAAATCTTCACCCGTTCTTTATAAATAATAAATAGTTCTTTCGTTGTTAATTCTTCAAATGTTTTAATTGTCCACATAAATTAAACCCTCCAGAATAAATTGTTTTATACTAAAAATGAATACTTTTAGTATAAAGTTTATCCATCTAACTTACAATCAAAAAAGCTGTATTTAATGAAACTCTTCTTTAATTTCCTTTAAACGTTCTAAAGAGAGCTGCAAGTCTAGATTATCTTTTTCGGTGACCGAAATCAATGTAATATCCTGTATTTTTTGTTTGGCTAAAGAAATTCGATCTAAAGAGATCAATAAATCAATTTCTAATACTTTGGCTTTAATTAATAAAGTTATGGGAAGCTCAGACTTATATTTATGAAGTAAAAAAGTTAATGTGTGGTAGGCTGCTGGATAATCCTCTTTTGAGTAAGCATAACGATAAGCTTGAGTATAAAGTTTCTCTGTTTTTGTTGCGTTTTTTACTCGAATCTCTTCTTCTGTCATTAGCGTGGTAGAATCTCCCAGGGGTTCTCCAAATATAACAACATTTCCACTGGGATCCGTGATTGTGAATCGATAGTCTTCTGTAGTCTTATTAAGGCGTGAAATCCTGGGTAGTCCTTGAATAGGAACTTTCCCATAAAAAGCACGTAAGTTTTTTTTCATAGAAGCATGTAGTTCTGTGATATTCTCTAGAATTACATAACAGCCACTAGTATGCTCAGTAGCATCATATTTTTTATCACCATAAAAACTTAACTCCATTACTCCATTTTGGATACTGGCAAAACGATAAGGTGCTTTTTGATAGTAGCTTAGTTTAAATCCTAAAGCTATATAAAATTCAAGGGTACTATCTAATTCATAAAAACAATTAAAAATTGGGATTGTTTGGTTCGTTGTAGGTTTATTAGTCATGAATCATCCTCCTAATATTTTTTTCATTTGTTAAGAATAACAGATTTTTCTTTAAATTGCCTATAAAAAGTGAAAAAACAAAAAAATAGTAGGTGGGGGAAAACAAAGAATTATTTTTCAGTATATATGATTCGTTCCTTTATTAAATATGATATAATAAGCAAGTTAGGAGTGATTTGATTGTTAAAATCTCGAATGAACTGGAAACTAGCCAGTCAATTGTCTGATAAAAATAAGAGCAATGAACTAAGTGAACACTTAGGAAGCTCGCCATTATTTGCAACGTTATTAGTGAATCGTGGCTTAGATACTAAAGAAAAAGCCGATGCGTTTTTGAATCCAGATGAAAGTTGGATTCATGATCCATTTTTACTGCATGATATGGAGAAGACAGTTGAACGAATTACGGCAGCTATTGAAGCTGGAGAATTAATTGTTATTTATGGAGATTATGATGCAGATGGTGTGACAAGCACCTCTGTCTTAAAAGAAACGTTAGAGATGCTTGGTGCAGAGGTTGATTTTTATATTCCAAATCGTTTTACAGATGGATATGGTCCTAATGTTCAAGCTTTTGAACGAATCATCGAAAATGGTGCTGGCTTGATTTTGACTTGTGATAATGGTGTTGCAGGACATGAGGCAATTCAACGGGCAAGTGAGCTAGGAATTGATGTGATTGTTACCGATCATCATGAATTGCCAGCAGAATTGCCAAATGCTTTTGCTATTATTCATCCTCGTCATCCAGCAGGCGCCTATCCTTTTGCGGATTTAGCCGGAGTGGGAGTTGCGTTTAAATTAGCGACAGCTTTACTCGGTGAATTTCCTACTGAGTTATTGGATTTGGTTGCTATTGGAACGATTGCAGATTTAGTTTCATTAACAGGTGAAAACCGTGCATTAGTGATGCAAGGACTAAGTGTGTTAAAAGTATCCGAACGAATCGGCCTAGGCGCTTTAATCAAAGTTGCTGGTGTTAGTCAAGAAGCGATTACAGAGGAGACTATCGGATTTACTCTTGCGCCACGTTTAAATGCAGTAGGTCGACTTGGAGAAGCCGGACCGGCAGTGGAGCTGTTAACTACATTTGATGACGAAGAAGCGCGGACTTTAGCAAAATTTATTAACCAAAAAAATGAAGAACGTCAAGCTTATGTAGCTGAAATCACTGAAGAAGCCTTTCAAATGATTCAAAATCAATCAACTGAACAAGCTGTTTTACTCTTAGCGGGGAAAAATTGGCATGAAGGTGTGCTGGGAATTGTTGCTAGTAAAGTTGTTGAGAAGACTGGAAAACCAACAATTGTTTTAACCATCAATGAAGAAACGAATGAAGCAAAAGGATCCGGTCGGAGTATTTCGACGTATCATTTATATGACTCTATCAATGAAGTTCGTGGTTTGACGACACATTTTGGCGGACATCATATGGCTGTTGGTTTAACATTACCTTTGGAAAATTTAGATATGTTACAAGAGCAACTAAATAGTTTCTGGGAGCGAAATAATTTATCAGATACAAGTGGTGGTGAGCTTCAAATTGATGAAACTATTAAAATTGAAGAAATAACCATTGCTTCGATTGATGAAATGGCTCGTTTAGCACCTTTTGGAACAGATAATCCTAAACCGAGTTTTTTAATTGAACATGTGCAAGGACAGGATATTCGTAAAATTGGTGGCAACAATGCGCATTTAAAAATGAAGCTAGTCCAGTCAGGAAATCAACTAGATGTTATTGGGTTTCAGTTTGGTCCTGTAGCCGATGAAATGAGTCAAGAAGCTGAAGTTTCAGTTGTTGGGCAATTAAGCGTGAATGAATGGAATGGCAATAAAAAACCACAGCTGATGTTGGAAGATATCGCAATTGATGGAGTACAGATTTTTGACTTGCGTGGGACACATCTGCCGGAATCGATTTGGCAACAAACAGATGCTGAATTTGTTTTCTTTAATCAAAAAAATTATGAAAACAATCAAAATAAGATACCAAATACAAGCACAGCTTCCTATCTTCAATCATTAAATGAAGTAAAAGAGACTATCGTTACAAAAGGAAGTTTAGTTTTTGTAGATTGTCCTAATGAAACGGAATGGGTTACCGAATTATTGCGTAATAGTCAAGCTGAGCGTGTGTATGCATGTTTTTATAGTCAGGATGAGTGCTATTTAAATGGAATGCCTAGTCGTGGACAGTTTGGTGAGCTATTTAAATTTGCAGCTAGTCACAAGGATGTTGATATTCGCCATCGTTTAAAAGTATTGGCTGACTATTTAAAAATTAAAGAAAATCATTTAATTTTTATGATTCACGTGTTTTTTGATATAGGATTTGTTACAATAGATAACGGTGTTATGAATTTTGTTAAAGATGCACCAAAGTGTGAATTGACTGAATCAACAACTTATCAGAATCGTTTACACAAAATTGAGGCTGAAAAAATACTGGTTTATAGCCACTTCGCTGAGCTTGAGACCTGGATTAAAGATCAATTAAATAAACCAGCTTAGGCTGAATGGAGGATTTTTTAAGATGGATTTAAAGAAATATATTGCTGATGTGGTAGATTTTCCCGAAAAAGGAATTATTTTCCGCGATATCTCGCCTTTAATGGCTGATGGTGATGCTTATCGTTATGCAACAAATCAGATTGTTCAATATGCAAAAGATAAAGGTGTTGAGATGATTGTTGGGCCAGAAGCTCGTGGCTTTATTGTTGGTTGTCCAGTTGCGTATGAGTTAGGTATTGGTTTTGCACCTGCACGTAAAAAGGGCAAGTTACCTCGTGAAACAGTAGAAGTTAGCTACGGTTTAGAATATGGAACAGACATTTTACAAGTTCATCAAGATGCAATTAAACCTGGTCAAAAGGTTTTAGTTTGTGATGATTTATTAGCAACAGGTGGAACGATTGCAGCAACTATTGAGCTAATTGAAAAATTAGGTGGAGTTGTTGTTGGAACAGCATTTTTCATTGAATTAATGGATTTAAATGGCCGTGATAAAATTAAAGGCTATGATATTTTCACATTGATGGAATATTAAGACTAACTCTTTAAAAAGTTGATATAATTACTTTTTATTTGATTTAGTATCATAAGCGATACGATTTTTAAAATAGAGAAAACTGCAAGAAATCCATTTTTATAAATGTTGATTTCTTGCAGTTTTTTATTTCACTTATTAGTTTCAAAATAATAGTTTTACCTCACTCATTTTTTAGTTGGACCTAAGGTATAGATCGTTTTAATTTTGGGAAAAACACAAAAATACTTGAAATTACTTAAAAATACTTATAAAATGAACTAAGGAGGTGTAGTTATGACCCAAGAGAAAAGAATTAGCGAAATAAAAAGATTACTTCAGCAAAAAAACGAATTATCAACGAATGAATTGATTACTTATTTTGCTGTTTCAAGAGATACGATTCGTAGAGATTTACTAGTTTTATCAAAAGAGGGGACGGTTAAAAGAACTCATGGGGGGATTATGAAAATAGCTTCTCAGACATCAATTCCCAGCTACAGTGATCGTTTGTATCAACTAACACCAGAAAAAGAAAAAATAGCGCAATTAGCTAATCAGTTTATTACGTCAAACCAGTTCTATTTTTTTGATGTTTCAACTTCGGTATTGAAACTTTCACAGCTAGTAAAAAAAACGATAACAGTTTATACACATTCACTAGATAATAGCATTGCGCTTTCTGGAAAAGAAGTTGTTTCATTGCACTTATTAGGCGGAGCATTTAATCAGGATGATCGCTTTTTTTATTCATTGAACGAGGCGGAATTGGTTCAAGATGTTCAATTTGAGTGTGCATTTATTGGGGCAGGAGCGATTAATTCAGCTGGCGTTTATTTTAAACATCAGGAAGATGCCTACATTAAAAAATTGATAAAAAAACAAAGCAAGCAGGTAATTCTCCTTGCAGAAAATACAACATTTACTAAAAATGCACCATATAAAGGGTTAAACCTCCAAGATATTGATATTTGGATTACAAATGAAGAACCAACGAAGAGACAACGAGATTTATTTGATGAAAGAACTAAAATCCTTTATTGATAGGTAGTTACGTTTGATTGAAAATAATAGGAGATAGCGTGTTGTAAACGGAAATAAATTAATTTTGAAAACTATGCTAATAAAATTTATAAAAAAACACCAACATATAAATTGCAGTTTTATATGTTGGTGTTTTTTAATTAAAATATAACTCATTTATATAATTTTGATAAGCTTCAAAGATGGCATAAAAGAAAAAGGCGATATAACTTGTTAGATCACGAGAGAATTCTAATAAATCTTCATGAGTTCGCTTTAAGTCACCGGCATCAATTGCATCTTTTAAAAAGATTAAAATGGCTGTATGAAATTCAAAAAAGTAGGCATGTAGCTCTTTTAAGGGGGTTCCCATTGCTGCACGATCCTCAGCAAGGTAACGACAAACATTATCATTAGGTTGATCATTTCGGAAATTATCTATCGCTAAACCAAGATAATAAATTCCTTGTTTTCGTTGTTCATTCGCAAAATTTGTTTCTTTTTCTCTAAGTAGATATTCATTTGTTTTTGTATAGTAGTCAGAGTAATATAAATCAAACAGTTGCTCTTTATGTTCGTCTATGTAATTAACTTCATTAATATAGTCCATCATTAAACTCCTTTTTACAAGTATATTGATATTTTTTTAATATAAGAATGGGAAATTCTAACAAAAACAATCATATAACAAATTTGGTATAAAAAATAGAAGAAAATGATATTTTTTAAAAGAAGTTGTGTAATTGTGAACAAAAAAACAGAAATCTAAGTAGATTTCTGTTTTTTTTATAAGAGCAAGCAAAGTTAATTAAGCAGTTTTTGCTTTAGGTTCACGACCTAAGATAAACTCTAAAATAGTTAATACTACTAGAATACCAACAATAATCATAAAGCTTCCAGATGTTTTAACTCCAAAATCCCATGTATTGTAAATCCAAATAACTACTAAACTGTAAAGAATAGAAAGAATATTTAATGCGCCGAAAGCCCATAAATTTCCATTTTCCTTATTTTTCAAATACATTCCGCAAAGACCAATACTTAAAACGATCCAAGCAACTTGAACTAATAAACTAAACCAATAAAATAAAAATGCAACCATCTTTTTTCCTCCTTTTTTATCCACCTATTAGATTTTAGCACAAATTAAAGTAGAAACAACTAATAGGACTTAAAATAATAAAAATAGTATTCAAATCAAGAACAAACTTGACATGAATACTATGAAATTGCTAAGTTTAAGAAATATGACTACGATAAAGTCCAACTACTTTTCCAAGAATACTTACTTCTTCTAGTATAATTGGTTCTAATGTATCATTTTCTGGTTGTAGACGATAATGGGTTTGCTCTTTGAAGAATCGTTTACATGTTGCTTCATCTTCATTTGTCATAGCGATAACGATATCACCATTGTCAGCATTTGCTTGTTTGCGTACAATGACATCGTCACCATCAAGAATCCCAGCATTAATCATACTTTCACCACGAATTTTTAACATAAACAATGAATCTGCATCGTAATTAAGATGCGGTGGAATTGGAAAGTAGTCACTAGCATCTTCTACAGCTAGAATTGGTTCACCAGCTGTTACAGTTCCTAATAAAGGTATTTTATCAGAAGGCACACCTAACTTTGAAAGACCAGCAGCTGTTAATTCAATTGCTCTGGGCTTACTTGGATCACGTTGGATATAACCGTTCTTTTCAAGGCGAGAAAGATGCCCATGAACAGTTGATGTTGAAGAGAGGGAAACTGCAGTACCAATCTCACGAACAGTTGGTGGATAACCTTTTAATTGCACCTGTTCATGTATGTACTGAAGTACCTCAATCTGTCTTGATTCTGGTGTTTTACGCATAATTTAGTGCACCTCATTTCTCTTATGATTTCTTGAATATAGAATACCATAGTTTTGAATAAAAATCAAACAGATGTTCGTATTACTTTTTTAGAATAAAAAAATAATCAAAGGAATATATTTTTTTGATTATTTTTGGTATAGTAATGTAAGTAGAATGAAAGAGATGGAGTGAATGGATTATGTTAGGAAAAAATAAAATTGCACGTATTAATGAATTGGCAAATAAGGCTAAGGCCGACGGATTAACCTTAACAGAACAAACTGAGCAAAAAAAATTAAGAGAAGAGTATTTAGCTGCGTTTCGTGGTGGAATGCGTAACCATATTGAGGGAATGAAAGTCGTAGATGATGATGGAAAAGATGTCACACCAGATAAGCTAAAAGACATTCAAAAAGAAAAGGGACTACATGGTCGCTAAAAAAATGAGTTTACTAAGAAAATCTCTTAGTGAACTTTTTTAATATCTATAATTAAATCTAAATTTGGTAAGTTAAAAAGTAATTTAGATATGAATAATAGTGAAAAATACTTAAATTTAAAAAAACGAAAGTTTTTATTGTTAAATTTTATGTTAAAATTAAGTGGATTTTAAGAACTCAAAAGCTAGTTGTATAAAGGTTTTATTTACCTAAAAAGATAAAGGAAGAGTGCTACAAAAAGAAAAATCTATGAGAAACTTGCTAGAAAGCGTTGCACAAATGCAAATAAAACAGTAGAATAAAGGTATAAAAACCGAGAGGATGATTTAATTGTTCGATACAACTGACCAACTTGCAGTAAACACGATTAGAACACTGAGTATTGAGGGGATTCAAAAAGCAAATTCAGGACATCCTGGTTTACCGATGGGTTCTGCTCCAATGGCGTATACTCTTTGGACAAAACACTTAAAAGTTAATCCTAAAAATTCAACTTGGGTAGACCGTGATCGTTTTGTGCTTTCAGCAGGACATGGCTCAATGCTATTATATAGCATGCTTCATTTAGCAGGCTATCAAGTAACAATCAATGATTTACAAAATTTCCGTCAATGGGGAAGTAAAACTCCGGGACATCCAGAAGTTCATCATACAGATGGAGTTGAAGCAACAACTGGCCCGCTTGGTCAAGGAATTGCGAATGCTGTGGGGATGGCAATGGCTGAAGCGCATATTGCAGCTACGTATAACAAAGAAGGACACAAAATTGTCGATCACTTTACCTATGCATTATGTGGGGATGGCGATTTAATGGAAGGCGTGTCTGCAGAAGCAGCAAGTATGGCAGGACATCTAGAATTAGGAAAATTAGTCGTTTTATACGATTCAAATGATATTTCATTAGATGGACCAACTTCAAAAGCCTTTACTGAGAATGTAGGCAAACGTTTTGAAGCATATAACTGGCAACATATATTAGTTAAAGACGGTAATGATTTAGCTGAGATTGAGAAAGCTCTTGAAGCAGCAAAAGCTGAAACGAAAAAACCAACTTTAATTGAAGTGAAAACTGTCATCGGATTTGGGGCACCAAATCAAGGGACATCTAAAGTTCATGGAGCTCCACTTGGAATTGAAGGAATTGCAGCTGCTAAAAAAGTGTATGGTTGGGATTATCCTGATTTTACAGTTCCAGCTGAAGTAACTGCACGTTTTAAAGAAACAATGATTGATAAGGGTGCAGAAGCTGAATCAACTTGGAATGAAACTTTTGCAGCTTATAAAGGTGCTTATCCAGAATTAGCAGCTCAATTTGAACAAGTAATGTCTGGCAAATTACCAAGTGATTGGGATAGCGAACTGCCAGTTTATGAACTTGGTGCAAGTGCTGCATCTCGTGTAACAAGCAGTGAAACAATTCAAGCACTATCTAAAAAAATTCCAGGTTTCTGGGGTGGATCAGCTGATTTATCAGCATCAAATAATACAATGGTTACAGGGGAAAAAGATTTTGAACCTGGTCAATATGAAGGACGTAATATTTGGTACGGTGTGCGTGAATTTGCAATGGCAGCAGCTATGAATGGAATTGCTTTACATGGTGGCTCTCGGATTTATGGCGGAACATTCTTTGTCTTTACTGACTATTTCCGTGCAGCGATTCGTTTAGCAGCAATTACCAGCACACCAGTAACGTATGTTTTAACACATGATTCAATTGCAGTTGGGGAAGATGGCCCAACACATGAACCAATTGAACAATTATCAAGTTTACGTGGTATGCCAAATCTTTCAGTAATTCGTCCAGCAGATGGAAATGAAGTTGTAGCAGCTTGGGAACAAGCAATCACTTCAACAGACCATCCAACAGTACTTGTCTTGACTCGTCAAAACTTACCTGTTATCGAAGGCACTAAAGAAAATGCACGTAAAAATGTAGCTAAAGGTGGTTATGTAATCTCACCACAAGATGGCGCAACTCCAGCAGGAATCTTGATTGCAACAGGATCAGAAGTAGCATTGGCTATCGAGGCTCAAAAAGTCTTGAAAGCGGATGGACAAGATGTAGCTGTTGTTTCAATGCCAAGTTTTGATTTATTCTTGAAACAAGACAAGGCGTATCAAGAAAGTGTTTTACCAACAGCTGTTCGTAAACGTGTTTCAATTGAAATGGGCGCAACTTTTGGTTGGGAACGTTTTGTTGGACTTGATGGAGCGATGATTGGAATCGATAAATTTGGTGCAAGCGCGCCAGGGAATATTGTCATTGAGCAATATGGTTTCACGGTTGAAAATGTTGTTTCAACTTTTAAAGGTCTTTAAAAAATAACTTAAAGCAAGGCTGAAGATTCATTTCGGTCTTGTTTTTTTACTTAGATCAGACTAAATAATCGCACTATAGCAGACTTGAAATGGACAAGAATGAAACATAATACTACTTTTAACAGGGGATTTTTGCAAATAATGTTATTTTTTTCAAGATTCTCGAGTTTATCTATTTATTTTTAGGTCGTAATCTAGTACAATTGATAATTGAGAAGTCTAGGAAGGAGTGAATTGAAATGAATATTTGGTTAAGTATTGGATTAATTATTCTTGCTTTAGTTGGTGGCGCTGTCGGCGGTTATTTCTTAGCAAGAAAAACAATGATGGATTATTTTAAAAAGAATCCTCCCGTTAATGAGGATATGCTACGTATGTTAATGATGCAAATGGGTCAAAAACCATCTGAGAAGAAAATCAAACAGATGATGGCTTCTATGCAAGTGCAAACAGAAAAGGCAAACAAGAAAAAATAATACTTGGAATTAGATTACTTATTTCAGAGTTCCTTTTTTTGTATAAACGGGCAGATTTTTTTCTGCTCGTCTTTTTGTGCTTAGAATTGGGAATAAACTTAGACGGAAAACCGGACTTTTCTGATTTGTTTTTTCATTATCTAAAATAGTTTTAATCATTTAAATAAAGAATAGGTAGGTGAAGACACAAGATGAGTATTTTTAAGAAGTTAGGTTGGTTTTTTAAGCAAGAAAAAAAATCTTATATAATCGGAGTTACTTTTCTAATTTTAGTAGCTTTGGTTCAATTAATTCCACCACGAGTTATTGGAGTAGTTGTAGATGAAATTGCAACTGGGAAAATGACTTTTGCAACACTAAGTAAGTGGATTCTGATTTTAGTTGCAGCTGGAATTGGTCAGTATGTTTTCCGTTATATTTGGCGTTTAAATATTTGGGGAAGTGCGGCAAAATTAGAACAAACCTTACGAACAAATTTATTTCAGCATTTTACGAAAATGGACCATGTCTTTTTTCAAAAATACCGAACAGGAGATTTAATGGCTCATGCTACAAATGATCTATCTGCAATTCAAATGGTAGCAGGTGGAGGTATTTTAACCTTAGCTGATTCGATTATTACAGGTGGTGCAACTATCATAGCGATGGCGATTTTTGTTGATTGGCGCTTAACGGTGATTGCCTTGATTCCATTACCAATGTTGGCAGTAGCATCACGAGTATTAGGTTCTAAATTACATGTTCGCTTTAGAGGAGCACAAGCTGCTTTTTCAACGATGAATGATAAAACCCAAGAGAGTATTAGTGGAATCAAAGTAATTAAGACTTTTGGTGAAGAAGCAGAAGATGTCGCAGATTTTAAAAAGCAAACGGACAATGTTGTTGAAAAAAATAAACGTGTTTATTTAGTGGATTCATTATTTGATCCAGCAATTACTTTTATTATGGGGATTTCATATGTGTTAACCATTATTTTAGGTGGGAAATATGTGATGTCTGGTGCAATTTCAATTGGTCAACTGATTTCTTTTATTAGTTATATTGCGATGTTAGTTTGGCCGATGTTTGCTATTGGTCGTTTATTTAATATTTTGGAACGCGGAAGTGCCAGCTATGATCGAGTTCAAGAATTGTTGACGGAAAAATCTTCGATTATTGAGAATCCAGATGCGATTCAGCAGTTGGTTAAAGGGGATATTGACTATAAAGTTGATGAGTTTAATTATCCAGAAGACGATCGTGTAGCTTTGAACCATATTCATTTTAATTTAAAGCGTGGACGTACATTAGGCATTGTTGGAAAAACCGGATCAGGGAAAACAACGATGTTCAAACTTTTATTACGTGAATACGATGAGTACCAAGGAGAAATACGCTTTGGCACTCATGATATTCGAGATTACTCATTAAATGCTTTGCTACATGGTATCGGCTATGTACCACAGGATCAGTTTTTATTCTCAACAACTATTCGTGAGAACATTCGTTTTGCAAACCCTGAATTAAGTGAAGAAGATGTAATTAAAGCGGCTAAATTAACTGCAATCCATGAAGACATTATGGGGTTACCTTTAGGGTATGATACATTAGTTGGTGAACGTGGTGTTTCTTTATCAGGTGGACAAAAACAACGCATTTCAATTGCAAGAGCTTTAATTACGAATCCAGAACTGTTGATTTTAGATGATGCGCTATCGGCTGTCGATGCTAAAACAGAAGAAGCTATTTTATCAGCTTTAAAAACTGAACGAGCACAACAAACGACAATTATTGCTGCTCATCGAATTAGCAGTGTCATGCATGGGGACGAAATTATTGTCTTAGATGATGGTGAAGTTATTGAACGTGGCAATCATCAAGAATTAGTTGAATTAAATGGTTGGTATCAAGATATGTTTGATCGCCAACAATTAGAAGCAGAACTTAAAGGGGGTGCTAAATAATGGAAAATCATAAGTCTGATTGGCAAAAATCAATTCCCTTGAAGGAACAATTTTCGATTGTAAAGCGGATGTTTGTTTTTGCAAAACCTTTTCGTAAACAATTTTTTATTGCGGTGTTTTTTGGAGCGGGTTTAGCGATTATTAATGTTCTCTTACCGCGAGTGTTACAGATTTTTATGGATAGTTATTTAACACCTAAAAAAGCTACGACTGAAATTATTATTACATTTGCAGCGATTTATTTTGGCGTAACATTGACTAAAATTATTGTCTTATTCTGTCAGATGTATATATTTAATATGGCGGCAGAAAAAACGGTTCAAAATATTCGTAATCAATTATTTGAAAAATTGCATACTTTAGGTATGCGTTATTTTGACCAAACACCAGCTGGCTCAATTGTTTCTCGAGTGACGAATGATACGGAAACGATTAAAGAGTTTTGGGCAGTTTTCTTAACGGTTCTACAAGGTATGTTTGCAGTTATTTCGGCTTTTACCGCGATGTTTTTATTGAATCGAACCATCGCGTTGTGGTGCTTAGCCTTCTTGCCTGTTTTAGCGGTTGTCGTTTGGTATTATCAACATTTTAGCTCAAAAGTCTATCGTGGAATGCGAGAAAAATTAAGTCAATTAAATACAAAATTAAATGAATCTATTTCTGGAATGGGAATTATTCAACAATTTCGCCAAGAAAAACGACTGCAAAAAGAATTTAATCAAACAAATAGTGAGTATTATCAATCGCGCGTTTCAATGGTGAAGATTAATGCGTTGTTATTAGGACCGATTATTAATTTGTTGTATACTTTTTCATTAGCGGTGATCTTAGGTATTTTTGGATACAATGCTTTATCTGAACCAATTAGCATTGGGGTGATTTATGCCTTTATCTCTTACGCTCAAAGTTTTTTTAATCCAATGACGAATATGATGGATAATTTAAGTATTTTCCAAGATGGAATGGTTTCTAGTAGTCGTGTCTTGCGAATTATGGATGAAGCAAGTCTAACTCCGCAGCAGAATCCGGATGCAAATGCAGTCATTCAAGAAGCAGAGATTGAATTTAAACATGTCAGTTTTTCCTATGATGGAGAGCATGATGTTTTAACGGATATTAGTTTTACTGCTAAACCAGGTGAAACTGTGGCATTAGTAGGGCATACAGGTAGTGGGAAAAGTTCGATTATCAATGTGATGATGCGCTTTTATGAATTTAATCGAGGAGATATTCTCATTGATGGCCAATCGATTCGCAATTACCCGATTGAAGAGCTTCGAGAGAAGATGGGATTAGTCTTACAAGATTCATTTTTATTTTATGGTGATATTAAGCGAAATATTCGTTTAATGAGTTCTAAAATCACCGATTATCAAATTGAAGAAGCTGCACGTTTTGTTCAAGCGGATTCATTTATTGAAGAATTACCGGGTCAGTATGATGCTAAAGTAATTGAACGTGGAGCTAGTTATTCAAGTGGTCAGCGTCAGCTGATTTCATTTGCACGGACGATTGTTATCGATCCTAAAATTTTGGTTCTAGATGAAGCCACAGCCAATATTGATACTGAAACTGAAACACTTATTCAAGATGGGTTGAAGAAGATGCGTCAAGGGCGGACAACGATTGCGATTGCCCATCGTCTATCAACGATTCGTGATGCGAATTTGATTTTAGTATTAGATCACGGGAAGATTATTGAACGTGGAACCCATGAAGAATTGATTGAACAAGGCGGGGTCTATTATGATATGTATCGTCTACAGAATAGCGAAAATGCAGCATCCTAACGTAAAAAATTAAGTAACCCCACTTGTAACTGAATTGTTACAAGTGGGGTTTAGTCTTATCATGATTGTTGCTGAATAGAAGCTTGAGCAGCAGCTAAACGTGCAATTGGAACCCGGTATGGGGAGCAAGAAACATAGTCTAAGCCTAGCTTTTGGAAGAAGGCGATGGAAAGGGGATCTCCACCAACTTCACCGCAAACGCCAATTTTCAAGGTGCTTTTTTGTTGTCTAGCTTTGTTCACGGCGAATTCAATTAAAGAACCAACTCCTGCAATATCTAAAGTTTGAAATGGATCTGCTGTTAATAATCCTTTTTCTAAATAAGTTCCTAAAAATTTGCCACTATCATCTCTTGAAAAGCCAAAGGTTAATTGGGTTAAATCATTGGTTCCAAAGCTAAAGAAATCAGCTTCATTGGCAATTTCATCAGCAGTTAGACAAGCTCTGGGAATTTCAATCATTGTTCCAATTTTATAGGTCATGTGACTATTTGCTTCTAAAAGAAGTTGTTGGATGAGATCTGTTAGATTTTTCTTAACAAAATGCAGTTCAGTGGCACTACCAATTAATGGAATCATAATTTCTGGAGTCATGGTGATTCCTTTTTGTTCGCTAATTAGAGCACTTTTCATGATGGCTTCAACTTGCATTTGATAAATTTCTGGATAGCTGACAGCTAGGCGACATCCACGATGACCTAACATTGGATTGGTTTCAGTTAAGTCAGCTAAGCGATTGCGAATATCATTTTCAGAAAGTTGCATTTCTTTTGCAACTATCGCAATCTCAGCTGCTGTATGAGGTAAAAATTCATGTAAGGGTGGATCTAATAAACGAATAGTCATCGGTTTACCAGCCGTAAGCGTAAATAATTCAGTAAAATCTTGCATTTGCATATCTAGCAATGAAGATAGTGCTAGTTTTCTTTGTGTTGTAGAATTTGCTAAAATCATTTGGCGCATTTTTAACAAGCGTTCCTCAGCAAAAAACATATGCTCGGTACGAGTTAAGCCGATACCTTCTGCACCAAAATCTAATGCTGTTTGGATATCTTTTAAGGTATCTGCATTGGCTCGAACGCCTAATTGTGAAAAAGCAGTTAACCAATTCATAAAGGTTTTTAATGCTGGGTTTTCAGCACTACTTTCCATCTTGAGTTCGCCAAGGTAAATTGCGCCTGTAGCTCCGTCAACAGAAATAAGATCTCCTTCAAAAAGCTGTTTATCAGTTGCATAGGTAATTCGTTTGGCTTGTTCTTGAATAAGAAATTGACCACACCCAGCAACACAACAGGTACCCATTCCTCGAGCCACTACAGCAGCGTGAGACGTCATTCCCCCGCGACTGGTTACAATAGCTTCACTAATGACCATACCTTCAATATCTTCAGGAGAGGTTTCTTGGCGCATTAAAATGATCTTTTCACCACGTTCTTTGGCAGACCGTGCAGCTTCCGTATCGAAATAAATTTTTCCAGTCGCAGCTCCAGGGCTAGCGGGAAGCCCCTTTGCAATTGGCTGGGTTTGACTTAAGGCAGTTGAGTCAAAAACAGGATGTAGCAATTTTGTAATTGTGGACGGTTCAACTCGTAAGATGGCTTCTTGTTTAGTAATTAGTCCTTCCTGCACCATATCTACTGCGATTTGAATTGTAGCTGCAGCAGTTCGTTTACCGCTTCTGGTTTGCAATAAATAAAGTTTTTCTTGCTCAATCGTAAATTCAATATCTTGCATATCACGATAATGATGTTCTAAAATATGTGCTAATTGAATAAATTCTGCATAAATATCTGGTAGTTGAGTAGCTAATTCATTTAAAGGAAGTGGTGTACGAATTCCTGCAACAACATCTTCTCCTTGAGCATTTAATAGGAATTCACCGAAGACAGAAGCTTCGCCAGTTGCTGGATTTCGAGTAAATGCGACACCTGTTCCACTTGTATTGCCTGCATTACCAAAAACCATCGATTGAATAGTTACCGCTGTTCCTAAATCACTGGGAATCTGATGGAGTTTTCGGTAAATATCTGCTCGTGGATTAAACCAAGAATTGAAGACCGCTTGAATCGCTAAGTAAAGCTGTTCTTTGGGATCTTGGGGAAATTCAGATTTAGTTGCAGCATGATAAATTTTTTGATACTCTTTTACGACTAAGCGCCAATCATCTGCGGTTAAATCAGTATCCTGCTTTATTTGTTTAGTTTGTTTTAGCTTGTCTAAGTAGGCTTCAAATTGCTTACCAGGAATTTCCATTACAACTTCACCAAACATCTGAATCAAACGTCGATAGCAATCATATGCAAATCGAGGATTGCCAGTTATGGTTGCTAAAACATCCACTGTGTGATCATTTAGGCCTAAATTTAAAATAGTGTCCATCATTCCTGGCATGGAGTGAACAGCACCGCTACGAACAGAAACTAATAAAGGATTTTTTGAATCATTAAATTTTTTCTGCATCTTAGTTTCAAGTTTGTCAATGTGTAAATCAATCTCAGTGCATAAATCGTTAGATAACTGACGCTGATGGGTAAAAAAATCGTGGCAAGCTTTAGTTGTAATTGTAAATCCAGCAGGAACAGGTAAGCCAAGGCGTGACATTTCAGCCAAATTAGCTCCTTTACCACCTAAGAGTGATTTCATTTCTTGATTGCCTTCTTCAAATAAATAAACGAATTTTGTCATGGGAAAAACTCCTTTTTTTTAGTAATATGAAACCTTAGATTTGATCGCCAATAATTAATGTTGCTGTTTCTTCAATAGCTTTATCTTTAATGTTAATTGGTTTAATGCCATAGGTATCGTAAATAGTATAAGCATATTCTAATTCTTCAGCGATGTGTTGCATATCGGAATAGGCCGTATCTTCATTTAGTCCCATTGAACGCAATCTAGATTTACGGATAGTCATTAATTGCTCTAAATCGGTTGTTAATCCAATCAAACGTTCTTTAGGAACTTGGCTAAGCTCTTTAGGTAAAGGCACGCCAGGAATTAATGGAAGATTAGCGACTTTAAATGTTTTATTAGCTAATAACATAGATAGAGGTGTCTTCGATGTTCTGGATACACCTAAAATAACATAATCAGCTTTTAAAAAGCCGCGTGGATCTTTGCCATCATCATAACGAACAGCAAATTCAATCGCTGCAATTCGATCAAAATAATCATCATTTAGTTGATGTAAGGCACCAATTTCTTCAGAAGGGTTCATCCCTGTGGTTGCATGCAGCACATGAATTAGAGGAGCCATCACATCGACAAAAAGTAGTGAACTGCGTGTACAAAAATCGGTTGTATATTGAATTAATTCTTGGTTGACTAAAGTATAGACAACGATTCCATTATTTTGTAAAGCCTCTCGTAAAATGTCTTTAAGTAAAGCTAAATTATCAACAAATGGGTACAAATTTAAATCAAAGGGGACTAAAGACGGAAATTGTGCAGTTACAGCAGAGACTACGCTTTGAGCTGTTTCACCAACAGAATCAGAAAGAATATAAATACTTTGTTTAGTTGCCATGTAAAAACTCCATTCTAAAATTAGATTTTTTAATAGTGCGCGTTAAATCAAATGTGACGTATTATATGAGATGTTTTGATTATATAGTGTGTTTTATATAAAATCAACTACTTTTTGAAAAATAGTAGCTAGTTAAAAGCAAATCGTGATAAATAAAAGGTTGATATACATAGATAGTCGGTTGGGAAATGGATAAATTCATTGCTCTTTCACTAAAAAGTGATAAACTAATAGAGTAGATATTTTTTTAAACAACTATTAATAGTACGTCATAATTGGTGGAATAGAGTGTTTTATTTAAGAGAGGTGTATAGGATGCAGACAAAAAAGGATTATTTAGTAAGAGATTGTCATGACTTTACTATCCTTAGTCATTATTTAGCATGTCGTGATTTATCAAAGTTAACCAAACGGTCCTTGTATGAGGCATGTGGTATTCAACAAGTAGATGTGATCTTAATTGCAGGGAATTGTCTGCCAATTACTGCTAAAATAGCGGCAGATGCGTATCATAATGGAATGGCAAAGGGGATTTTTGTTGCAGGTGGTCGCGGGCATACAACTGATCATTTAATGCAACATATAAAAAAAGAGTCAGCTTATCAAAAAATTCAACTAACCCGCAATCAATCAGAAGCTGAAATTTTCCAAAAAATAATATGTCAAATCTACCATGTACCCAAAAATGTTCTTTTAATTGAATCAAAGTCAATGAATGGAGGAGAGAATGCTAGTGAATCTCTAAAAAAATTCAAGGAAGTTGGAAGAATCCCAAAAACAGGTATTCTTATTCAAGATCCGACTATGCAGCGACGGTTAGCCGCTAGTTTTCAAAAAGAATGGCAAGGAATCAAGACCAAATGGATGAATTATGCACCTTTTATTCCTAGGCTTCAAGTAAAAGATCAGATACTTACTTTCCAAGAAGATGTATCAATGGGTGTCCATTGGGAGATTGAACATTACTTGTCTTTACTATTAGGGGAGATTCCTCGCTTAATAGCTTACGGTCCTGCTGGTAAAAATTATATTGCGGAGGTTGATATTCCAATAGAGGTTGTAGCTGCATATCAGCGTTTAGAAAAACGATATCCTCAGTTGATTCGCACTATGTAACTAAAAAAACCAACAAACTAATTTTAGCTTTGTTGGTTTTTTTTAGTTATTTAATTAGCTTCATATTTGAAATCAGGATCAATTTCATAATCGAGCTGATCAAAGGCTGCTTGCATTTGATCTTCTACTTCTTTGATAACCTCTTTAGTTAATTTTGTACGTTTATCAATATAAATTGGTTCACCAAAGTTAACTGTTACACGTTTTCTTGAAAGTAGACCTTTGATTGTTAGTGGTCCTTGATAGACTGCTGGTACAAGTGGTGCACCACTTAGTTTGGCAATAGTTGCTGCGCCGCCTTTTAATTCATTAGAATGTCTGGTACCACTAGGAAACATAATCAAACTGTATTGCCCATCTTTTAAATATTTAACTGGTTTTTTGATGACGCTTGGTCCAGGATTGTCACGATCCACTGGGAATGCGTGAGCATGAACCATAATCCAACGCAAAATTGGATTTTTGAATAATTCTTGTTTCGCCATAAATGAAAAAATAGTTGGCGTGCCTGCTAAAGCGAAATAGATAGGATCAAACCAAGTGCGGTGAGGCCCAACTAAAATATAAGCTTCTTCTTTAGGTATGCGGTCTTTATTGATATAACGTGAATTTCCATTTAAAAGAAATACAACAAATCGTGCTACCTGACGTATAAATCGATAGAACACATTAACTCAACCTTTCAGTATTAAAATTCAAAAATTAGAGATTTTCTTATTTAATAGTATGCAAGATATTTGTATAATTAGCAAGAAGATAATTCTTTTTTTAGAAAAATTCTAATTGACTGGCACGAAGATTTCTTATTTTGCTATAATAGACTTGAGAGAAAACAAAGGAGATTTAAAATGAAATTTATCCATACAGCTGATTGGCATATTGGCAAAAGAGTTCACGGGTTTCAATTATTAGCGGAACAGCAAGAGGTATTTCAACAAATGCTAGAGGTGGCTATTGCTGAAAAAGTAGATGGAATTGTAATTGCTGGCGATTTGTATGATCGAGCAGTTCCTCCTAGCGAAGCGGTTGCTCTGTTAAATCAAATGTTAGTTGAGTTAAATATTCAACACCAATTTCCTATTTTAGCGATTTCAGGAAACCATGATAGCCCAACTCGCTTGGAAACTGGGGGACCCTGGTATGAAAAAACGAATTTTCATTTACACACTAAGATTCAGCAAGGAATTCAGCCGGTTGTGATTGGCAATACTCAGTTTTTCTTGTTGCCTTATTTTGAGCCGATTGATGCCCGTCTTTATTTTGAAGATCAGCAGTTAGTGACTCATGAATTAGCGATGCAACGAGTGGTGGAGGAAATGAAAGCAAATTTTGAACCAGCAATGAACCATGTTTTAGTGGCGCATTTATTTGTAGCGGGGAGTTTGCGCACGGAATCAGAGACCGAAGTTACGATTGGTGGTCTTGATCAAGTATCTGCGCACTTATTTCGTGATTTTGATTACGTAGCTTTAGGACATCTACATGATCCGAATGCAACGAAAAAAGAAACCCTACAGTATTCGGGAACATTGATGAAATTTTCTGTTTCAGAAGCTAATCAACAAAAAGGGTTCAAATTAATCGAACTAATGGAAGATGGAACATTAAAAAATAAATTTTATCCCCTTCAGCCAAGTAAGGATTTACGAGTAATTGAAGGTTATTTTGCAGATTTAATTGCACCTGATTTTTATAATAACCAAAAACAGGAAGACTATATTTATGTGAAATTAAAAGATACAGTCATGATACCAAACGCTATGAACCGATTAAGGGAAGTTTATCCGAATGTTTTAGGAATGGAACGTTTAGATCGTAGTGGATTATTGGCAACCTTGAATCGACCAACTGGCGAAGTTCTACAAAAAAAAGCACCAAGTGAATTATTTAAAGAGTACTACCAAGAAGTTATTGGGGAGCCGATTTCCCAAAAACAAGAAAACTTACTAAACGAGTTATTACAAAATCTGGATTCTAAGAAAGGGGAAGGTGAGTAAAATGAGACCAATGAAATTGCAGTTAATTGCTTTTGGCCCTTATTTAAATGAAACTATTGATTTTACCTCTTTTTACAAAAATAGTATCTTCTTAATTGCCGGCAAAACTGGGGCGGGAAAAACAACTATTTTTGATGCGATGAGTTATGCTTTATTTGGTTACACAAATGGCTTAAATCGTGAACCAAAGGAAATGCGGTCAACTTTTGCTGGACCAACAGATGAAACTAAAGTAGTTTTTACTTTTTCAGCTCAAAATAAAATTTATCAAATTGAACGAATTCCTGAGCAAACATTAGCAAAAAAACGTGGAGATGGCGAACGTGTTGTTAAAGCCAAAGCAACAATCACTATTTTTGATCAAGAATGGCAGGAACTGAATCATTTTTCTAAAACTACTGAAGTGAATCAAGTAGTTCATGAGGTGGTTCAACTTGAAGATGAGCAATTTAGACAGATTATTATGCTACCACAAGGAGATTTTAGACGTTTTTTAAATGCAAATAGTAATGAAAAAGAAAAAATTTTGCGGAAACTATTTGGCACAGAACCTTATCGAGTATTTAGTGAAAAATTAAAAGAACAAAAAAAACAAGTGGCTCTACAGATCAAAGATCAAGAAAAAGAATTAGTGACAACCTTGAATCACGCTCAGTGGCAAAATGAGTTGCCAGAAATTGTAGAAACGGGACAAGCAAGAATTCAAAAAGAATTAGAATGGCTTATTGAGCAACAAGAAGTGAAAACCAAAGAATTGGCTACTTTAAAAGTGACATTTGCCACCATAACGCAAGCTGAAAAATTAGCAGATCAAGAATTACAAGAAAAAAAAGCAGTGGGAGAGCTTTTTAATGAACAAGAAGAATTAAAAAATCAGCAAGCTGTTTTATTTCTTAATTTGTCTAAAATTCAGGAATTAAAAGTAAAGATTAGGCAAGTTCGTGAAGCAGAAAAGATGCAACCTAATTTAATCCGCGAAGTAGAATTAGTTAACGAGCAAAGTTCATATGAAAAAGAGCTTGATAATCTTCAAAAGGAAGCTGGAAATCAGTCAGAAACATTGAAAGAGTGGGAATCTCTTCTAATTGAGAAAACAAAAGAACAAGCTCAACAAAGGCAACGAGAAACGCAACTTATCCAATTAAACCAACAAAAAAAATTAATTGAAGAGTATCAAATTTGTCAAAAACAAGAAAATCAATTGACTGAAAAAGTAAATGAGTTTGAGAAACATAAAGCTGAAATTCAAGAAACAGTGGCAAGTTTTCAAAGTAAAATGACGAATTTGGAACAGCAATTAGTAAGTCAAAAAGAAATTTCCAATGAAATTAATCAATTAAAAGTCCAACAAATTACGAGTCAAGCAAGTCAAAAAATAGTACTAGATCTTCTTGAATTGGATAATCAATTGCAACAAACAATGAATCAATTGGAACAGATACAGGAGTCTATTCAAGAAAAGCAATCCGCATTACTGACTGGTGAAAAAGTGTATAAAAAAATAAAAAGTAAATGGGCAAGAATTCAGATTCTGCGTCTATCAGAAGATTTGGAAGATGGGATGCCTTGTCCAGTCTGTGGATCGATTGAACATCCACTTACTCATCAAACGCAAGTGGAAACAACTGATTTAGATAAAAATGAAGCAAAGAGTGCTAGCCAACTAGAAAAAGAGTTAGAAGTTGCAGAAGCTGATTTGACAATCTTACGAGAAGAATTAGCCGGATTGAAGAGTCAGCAAGTCTTTCTAATTAAACAAAAAGATATTCAACAAGATTCTCGAAATAAACAAGAGTCTCAATGGTTAGAAAATCAGATTATTCAAACATTAACAGTCACTTCATTACCAGAGCAGCAAGCAACATTAACAGCCAAACTGGAGACAATTGGTAGCCAACTATTAACGTTACAGCATCAAAAGATTTCAGAAAGTGACCTGCAGCACCAGTTACTAGAAGTGAAAACTAATTATGAACGTACAATAGAAGAGTTCGATTCTGTTACGAATCATTTGAAAATAATTTGGCAACAACAATTAGAAACAAAAGGGAAATTAACGCAGTTTAAACAGCAAATTCCCGAAGAACTTCTTGAAAATGGCGTATTTGTAACTAAAATTCAACAATTGGAAGAAGCGATAGTAAGTTGGTCAAAAGAATTTCAAAAAATAGAGTCAACAAAACTTGTTTTAGAAGATCAATTGAAAAAAAATGAGTATCATCAGCAACATGTGCTTGCCCAATTGAATAAAAATCAAATCCAACTGAAACAATTGAAACAGAAAATTCAAGATAGGATTCACCAATCTAGCTTTTCAACTTTAGTTGAGGTGGAGGAAGCCTTAGCGCAACTGGATGAAGCTGTTGTTTGGGAGGCAGAAATTGCTCAATTTGAACTGGAGGATTATCGTTTAACACAGCGTTTAAGTGAATTAGCACAACGTTTGGGACAGCAGGAAAAACCAGATTTGGTTCCATTGGTTGAGAAATTAACAGAGTTGCAACAAAAGAAAGAAGTGATGCAACGAGACTTGATTACAAATGAACAAGTATTAAGTCAGAATAGTCAAGTTGTTGAGGAAGCAACAGCCATTACAGCATCAATTCAAGATCAATGGCAATTGTTAACCGAAATTACTACGTTATCGGCAGTTGCAAGTGGAGACAGCGACCAGAGTAAGATGGGCTTTGAGCGATATGTTTTAACGTATTTCTTAGAAGAAGTTTTGATTGTTGCCAATGAACGTTTGCAGCAGTTGTCGAATAATCGCTATTTATTTGACTTAAATCGGCAAGAGGGATCTCGTAAAACAGATACTGGACTTGAAATTAACATTTATGATGATAATGCTGGTGGAATTAGAAATGTGCGAACTTTATCTGGTGGAGAGAGCTTTATTGCAGCGTTGTCGTTATCGTTGTCATTATCGGAAGTTGTGCAACAATACGCGGGTGGAATTCAGATTGAAACGATGTTTATTGATGAAGGATTTGGGTCATTAGATGAAGATGCGCTAGAAGAAGCGATGGATGCCTTACTTCAAATCGAAGGAACAGGTCGATTATTAGGAATCATTAGTCATGTAAAAGAGCTAAAAGAACGAATTCCAGATAAACTACTAGTTGTTTCTTCAGGGACAGGGAAGAGCCAGATTAAAATTAGCCACTTGGACTAATGAGAATATATTCAGGTTTCTGAAAAGCCAATAAAAATTGATTGAATATCGTCTTATTTCTAATTAAATTAGTGTAATTTTTTCAAGAATAGCGTACAATGGTGAGATAGGAAAAAATGTCATAAATAGAAATTTTATTGGATTGATTGGAAGAAAGTAGGAGAAGTTTGAATGAAGTGGAGCATACCAGAACGAATTATTGATCGCGGCAGAGTTTATGTAGCAGAAAAAAGAGTGCTTTCAATTACGCCATTTTTAGAAAAAAAAATATGGACAGCTGAAGTGATGGGAAGCGAAATCTATCATGTAGAACTAGATGGTACTACAAGGGAATCTGATTTTTGCGAATGTACCTACTGGAAAGATCATGGTTATTGCAAGCATACGGTTGCTGTCGAATTAGCGCTAAAAGAACAAGGTGTTAGTCGGATTATGACAGTGGAGAATGCAGAGAAAATGGCAGCGGTATTGCCAGATCCTGGTCAAGAGCTAACAGAATCTTTTACTAGAGTTTTCTTGAATGAAAATCGTGAAAGCTTTTTAACGACAGAAGAAAAATCAGAACTGTTATTAGAATATAAAATTGAAATAAAACCGACTAGCAACTCTTTGATTCGTAATAATGATGAAGTTCTAGCTTTAAGTTTAAGAGCCGGTGCGGATAAATTATACATTGTTAAAAATATTATGGAATTTTTTGAAAGCTATAGCAATCAAGGTTCGTTCAATTTAAATCCAAGTCAACTACTTGATTTTAAGCAAACTCAATTAAGCGAAGCCGATCGTTTAATTTTAAACTTTTTACAAAAACAAGCGGCTTCTAACGAAATGATGGGCGTTGGCAATAAAGATGCAAAATCCATTTATAACAATGATCGTTATTTAGTGATTGCACCAATTTTAGCTGAAGAAACAATTCAACTGATTCAAGAAACAGGGAAACTTCAGTTTTTTGTGGGAGAAAGCAAGTATAAACAGATGCTTTTTGTAGAAGAACAATTGCCTATTTCATTTGAATTGTTTCAGCAAAAGGGTAAAGTATTCTTGTATATCAATAATCAAATGACTACTCATTTAAAAGCCTACCAATGGTTTATTTCAAAACATGCTATTTTTCAACCTTCAAAGGAACAATTACGTGCATTTCAGCCACTACAGAATTTTCTACAGCGTTATGACGGGACGGAAGTAGCAATTGACCCAGTAAATATGCCTGATTTTACAGCATATGTATTACCTTTATTAGCAAAAATCGGGGATGTATCAATTGACGATACGATTCAAGATGCTTTTATTCAAGAACCTTTGAAAGCTAAAATTTATTTTACGTATCAAAAGGATGCTGTACATGCCACTGTTGATTTTAACTACAAACATTTAGTATTATCAACTAATGAAGCTCATAATCAGCTAGGGGAAGACAATATTCAAGTAATTCGTGATAGTCAAAAAGAATTGAAGATCTTAAATTCATTAAAGCAATTTGATTATCACCGTGATGAAACAAGCTATGCCAAGCGGATGGTACGAGACGAAGATTTCTATACATTGTTTACAAAGGAAATCCCTTTTTTAGAACTTGATGCAGAAGTTTATGTCGATGATTTATTAGATAGTATGTTTTTAGATCAAATCGATCCTGAAACATCGATTGATGTCCAGAATGAAGGAACATTATTGGATGTTAAATTTGATATTAAAGGCATTACGCCAGATGAAGTAGACCAAGTATTAAAAAGTTTGATTGAAAAACGGTCATTTCATAAACTAGATAATGGTGTACTGCTTTCGTTGGAAACAGAGGCTTTTCAACAAGTTAGCGAAGTTTTGGCTGAATTACGTGTAACAAAGGATTTTCATAATGGAACCATTACTTTACCTAGTTACCGAGGATTAGAAATTCAAGAAACAATTGGTTTAGAGGAAAGTAATAAGCGTAAATTATCTCGAAAATTTAAAAATTTAATTGAGGATTTAAGTAATCCAGAAGATTTTGAAGCCACTATTCCGAAAGGTCTACATGCTGATCTAAGACCTTATCAAGTGACTGGGTACAAATGGCTGAAAATGTTAGCGAAGTATGGATTTGGCGGAATTTTAGCGGATGATATGGGATTAGGGAAAACCATTCAAGTGATTACCTTTATTTTATCTGAAGTTGAAGAAAACGGGACGAATGCTCCGTTTCTGATTGTATCTCCAGCTTCTCTTACGTATAATTGGCATCATGAAATCAAAAAATTTGCCCCTCAATTAGAAAGCTTTGTTATTACTGGGAGTGCAGAAGAGCGTCAAAAAATGATTGAAGAAGCAGGAAGTAACCAGATTTTGATTACGTCTTATCCAAGTTTTAGGCAAGACGTTGAAAGTTATAAAAAGCAAAAGTTTAGCACATTAGTGTTAGATGAATCCCAGATGGTTAAAAATTATCACACTAAAACAGCTCAAGCATTGCGGGAGTTGACGATTAGAAAACGTTTTGCCTTAAGTGGAACCCCGATTGAAAATAAAATTGAAGAATTATGGGCAATTTTCCAATTAATTATGCCTGGATTTTTCCCAGCAATGAAGCAATTTAAAACATTGCCTTATGAGCAAATCGCTCGAATGATTCGTTCATTTGTATTGCGTCGAATTAAAAAAGATGTTTTAAAAGAACTACCAGATAAGATTGAAACAGATTTGTATAGTTCAATGACAAAAGAACAAAAAACAGTATATTTAGCGTATTTACAACGAATTCAAGATAGTGTTCGTCAAATGAGCGGTGATGATTTCAAAAGAAATCGTATTGAAATATTAGCTGGATTGACTCGATTGCGTCAAATTTGTTGTGATCCACGACTCTTTATTGACAATTATGAGGGTGATTCTGGTAAATTAGAACAACTAAAAGAACGTTTACAGACAGCAAAAGAAAACGGTCAAAGAGTTCTGTTGTTCTCTCAATTTACATCTATGTTGGCAATTATTGAAAAAGAATTAGCATCTGAGGGCATTGAAACCTTCTACTTAAGTGGTCAGACTAAGCCAAAAGAGCGGATTGAAATGGTGAACCGATTTAATGAAGGAGAGAAGGAAGTTTTCTTAATTTCTTTAAAAGCTGGTGGCACAGGTTTGAATTTAACTGGGGCAGACACCGTTATTCTCTACGATTTATGGTGGAATCCGGCTGTTGAAGAACAGGCTGCAGGTCGTGCACATCGTTTAGGGCAAAAGAAAGTGGTACAAGTTTGGCGTTTAATTGCAGAGGGAACAATCGAAGAAAAAATTAGTCAATTGCAACAAGAGAAAAAAGCTTTATTTGATCAAGTTATTACGTCAGAAGGCAATGATCCAAAACAATTAACTCAATTAACCGAAGCAGATATTCGTGAAATCCTAAATATTGGAGATTAAGTTCCATAGATAGTGTATTTTATTTGAGGAGTGAAATGGATGGTTAGAAAAGAAGTAAATTTGTTAGTAAAAGAAGTAAAAAATCAAAAATATTCCTCTTTGAATTCACAACAGTTGACCTTGTTACTGGAAAATATTGGGAATCCAGATGGAGCTACCCGTGATCAAGGTGTCTATACAGCTTTTTATTTAGCGGTAGAGCAAGACTGTTTTTCAATTCAACAATTGAATCAGCTAACCAATCTACTTGTATCATCTGACTATTTGATGAGAGAAGGCAATGAATTAGAGGATGATACGGTATTCTGGCGTAGTTTTAGTAGTTTGTTTTTAGCAACTATTCTTGATTATGATCGTACAAAGCAAGCTTTCCTATCCGCCAAGCAACTGTCTACAATCAGTCTGTCCTTATGTTTCGTACTAGCATTAGAGCAAGACTCACGGGGATATATTGATGAAGAAAAAGGCTGGGCACATGCTTTTGCACATTACGGTGAATTGATGGCGGGGTTAGGACGGCATCCTTTAGTAACCGAAGCTGATTTGGCTTTAATGATGACAAGTGTCGTTCAAAAATTGGCAGCTTTTCCAGATGGTTTTCAATTTGGAGAAGAAGAACGTCTTGTAAAGGGACTTATCCCAATTTTAAATCGAAGTACTGAATTAGAGCAAAGTTTTATTCGCCTAATTCAAAAACATCAACTACAGCTAGCTTCAGTCAATGAAAAAAATAATTTGACGTATTTGAATCGTTGGTATAATACAAGACGTTTTTATCAACAGTTAGTATTAGCAGCTGAGATACCAAGTTCGATTAATTTTATCGTTCAAAAATATTTAACTTCATAAAATGAAAAACCAGTCACTTTTAAATTTTGAGTGACTGGTTTTTTAAATGAAATTCATAAAGTTTAGTTCATCTGTTACTTGAATTCCAGCTTGTCTAAATAAAGCTGTAGTCAATCCCGCACCATCGATTTTTTTGCCAGAAAAACTTCCATCATAAACGAGTGTTGATCCACAAGAAGGACTGTTGGCTTTTAAGATAACTAATTGAATATTGTGTTGTTGAGCTTGTTTTAATGCAAGCAATGCACCATTTTTAAAAGCTTCTGTAACATCAATTCCAGAAAGGGTCACAATTCTTGCTTTTCCCAGCCAAACATCCTTCGCGGTGCCTCCACTAATCTCAGCAGGTTCTCGAGGCGTACCCAATCCACCTAACACTTCTGGGCAAAAATGAATTGCTTTACCATCATTAACTAATTTCTTTAATGATGGAACTAAAGTGGAATCTCCATCATATCGACAGCAAATTCCAGTCAGACAACTACTGATTCCAATCATTTTTATTTCCTCGTTTCGTTTTTTATCAGTATAACATTTATGATTAAATTAAAGTGAGTTTTTAAGTGAAAAAGACTTATTTTAATTTGCGGAAAATTTCATGAAAATATAAGGAGAGCCATTAAGAAAGCCTTTTTTTACAAAATAAGTTTTGTTATACTAATGCTTGTGTGAAAAAAGTAACTTGATGGAAGGATTTGTCAAATTTTGATTAATGCAATTGTTTTTGATGTTGATGATACACTTTATGACCAACAAGCTCCATTTAAAAATGCTTTAACCCGTTGTTTTCCAGATTATATTCCAACTTTAGATGTAACTAAAGCCTATATCCGTTTTCGTTTTTATAGTGATGAAACATTTTGTCGCTATATCTCTGGGGAATGGACATTAGATGAGATGCGTTTTAATCGAATTGCTGAAGTTTTACGTGAAAATGGACGAGCAATCACTAAAGAACAAGGCTTAACATTTCAAGAAGTTTATGAAATGGAGTTGGATCAAATTCAACTTTTACCGGAAGCAGAACAAGTCTTAGACCATCTAGCGAAAAATGATGAGATCCAGTTAGGTATTATTACAAATGGACCAACAGACCATCAAATGAAAAAAATTAAACAATTAAATTTAGAAAAATGGATCAAACCAGAAAATATGATTATTTCTGAAAGTTCAGGGTTTGCCAAACCTGATCCTCGTATTTTTGATTTAGCAGCAGATGTTTTTAATTTGGAAGCAAAAAAAACACTGTATGTTGGGGACAATTATGACAATGATGTGAATGGTGCGAAAGAAGCAGGGTGGCAAGCTTTATGGTTTAATCACCGTGAGCGTCAACAGCCAGTTAGTGATTGGCATTGTGATGCTGAAGTTAGCTGCTTTGATGAATTGCCAAAAGAAATTATAAATTGGATTAAATAGAAAAAGTGAATGTGCATTATGCACATTCACTTTTTGGTTTCTAGACGGTTATTCAGTAACAGTAACGTTTCTAAAAGTAAAATCAGAACCTAATAAATGACTTTCTAAACCTTTAACAGTTGGACGTTGCAGATAATTTGTCGTTCTTTGATACAAAGGCTGGAAAGCAGCATCTTCAAATAAAATCTTTTCAGCTTTTAAGAAAGCCGCATAACGTTTTTCAGGGTTATTGGCATTTACTGTTTTAGTGTCTGTAATGAGGTTTTGGAATTGTTCATTTTGATACTTACCGTAATTATAAGCGGCACCTGTTTCAAATAAAATAAAGAATCCTGTTGGATCGATATCTCCAGCAATCCAACCAGCAGTTGCTAAATCAAATTTCCCTGTGCGGCGTTGTTCTAGGGCTACATTTTTAGGCACACTACGAATAGAAATAGTTAAACCTTTTAAGTTCTCACTAAGACTACTTTGGATATATTCTCCTAGTTTTTTCTCCATTGCATCATCAGAAGTTACGAGCTCTAATGCGACAGTATCCCCTAGTTCTTTTTTTGCCAACTCCCATTCTTTTTTCGCTTCAGTTAAATTATAATCAAGGAATGAGCCATTTTCTTTACGGAAGTCCTCACCAGAACTAGGATTTTTCGCTAAGTTTGTTGGGATTAAACCACCTAATGGTTTTGATCCATTAGCAACAATATTTTCTGTAATAGCTGAACGATCAATAGCTAAAGAAATAGCCTTACGCAAATTACTGTTTTTTAATGGTCGATCTCCAGCAGCATTATAACTCAAATATTGTAAAGCCAATTCTTGTTTTCTAACTAAATCTGGATTGCCTTCATTTTCTTTGGCATAATCTCCAACTAAAGTAGTGACATCCAAATCACCGGCTTCATATAATTGAACTCCAGTTGATGTTTCTTTAATAACAGAGATATTGACTTTATCTAAAGAGACATTTTTCTTATCATGATATAGTTGATTTTTTTCATAATTCCAATCTGTAGCACCATCTTTCCAGTTAGTTAAAGTAAAGGGACCATTATAAAGGATTTTATCCGTATCAAGAGCGTAGTTATCACCCTGAGCTTCAACAAATTTTTGATTTTGTGGATAGAACCAACCAATGGCAACTAAACTGAGGAAAGAAGGTTGAGGAAGTTCTAGATTGACTTGTAATTCATAATCAGAAATAGCTTTAACACCTAGTTCATCCAATTTTTTTTCACCGGCGGTAATAGCTTTAGCATTTTTTATATTAGCAAATAAATAAGCATTAGGTGCTGCGCTAGCTGGATCAACAATTTTACTCCAAGCATAGACAAAATCATTTGCAGTGACGGAATCGCCATTAGACCATTTAGCATCTTCTTTTAATTTGAATGTATAGGTTAAGCCGTCAGGGCTGATTAGAGCATCCTCTTTAGCTAAAGCTAGCTCTAACTCATTCTTCCCATTAAAACGATACAAACCTTCAAAAATTTGTTCAATAACAGTAAATGTATTGCGATCAGTTGCTTTTGTTGTATCTAACGTTGTGATTTCAGCAGGTACACTCACGCTGATTTCTTGTGGAATATTTTTGGTTGTCGTTGTACCACTTTTTCCATCAGTCCCTTTTGTTGTAGAATCAGTTGAATTATTCCCACATGCTGCTAAAATACCAATAATTGCAACTAGGCTTAAACTTAATTTCCATTTTCTCATTTTCCAAACTCCTCCATACATATATTTGTGCTTTTCTAAGACAAAAAAAACGCCTGTCAAATCTAGTTATTACTAGAAAGGACGAGCGCATAAACGTCGTGTTACCACCTTGATTTATAAGAATAGAATTCTTACCTCAGCCAGTTCTTGAAAAATATTCGTCAAACTGTCGCAAGGTAACGGTTGCATCTCCGTAACAATTTAAAAGCTAAGCTACTCAATTGTTAAACTCAAAGGCCATTTTCAGAACTAAATTCATTACCTTTTTTCAGCAAACAAAGGCTCTCTAAAAATGTCATTAGTCTTACTTTCCTTCTCAAAGTCATCTGATATTCATTTAATTGCCATTAAAAAAACACTATTTTTTAATCTTAGGAATATCATAACAAATCCCTACAACGCTTGTCAACTGTCTTTTTTTATAAAAAAAATATAGTATCTCGTTACATAATCAGTTACACTAAATGAATATAAATTAGAATAAAATGAGAGAGAGAGGCTTTGTGTATGTATCCTAATTTAGTTCGTCGTTTTATTCACTACGCTAAAATTGAAACACGTTCGGATCCAACAAGCTTAACAATTCCAACAACGATTTCACAAATAAAGTTTGCCGAAATATTAGTTATGGAGCTCATCCAACTAGGATTAGTAGAAGTATCCTTAAATACTGAAAACGGCTTTGTTACAGCGATACTTCCAAGTAATATATCAGAAAAAGTTCCAACCATTGGATTTATCGCACATTTAGATACTGCTGATTTTAACGCAGTTCAGATTCAGCCGCAAATCCATCCAAATTATGATGGGAGTATTTTAACTTTGAATGAAGAGTTAGGAATTTATTTGAATCCTAAAGAATTTCCTAATTTGCATAATTATCTTGGTGAGACATTGATTACGACTGACGGAACAACGTTATTAGGTGCAGATGATAAAGCGGGTATTGCCGAGATTATTACTGCAATGGACTATTTACTTACCCATCCCGAAATAAAACATGGGACAGTTAAAGTTGCTTTTGGACCTGATGAAGAAATTGGTCGGGGAGCAGATTTATTTGATGTTCTTAAATTTTCTGCTGATTTTGCGTATACAATTGATAGTGGAACAGTTGGACGACTAGAATTTGAAACTTTTAACGCTGCAGAAGCAAAGATTGAAATCAAAGGGAAAAGCGTTCATCCGGGAACTGCAAAAAATCATCTTATTCATGCATTAAAATTAGCTTATCAGTTTGATGCGACTTTGCCACAAGGAGAAGTGCCAGAAAAAACGGCTGGTTATGAAGGTTTTTATTTGTTAAATTCATTGGAGGGAACAGTTGAATCAGCTAGACTAAATTATATTATTCGGGATCATGATCAAGCTACCTTTTTAGCGCGCAAAAACTTCTTTCAAGAAATGGTCGTAAAAATGAATCAAGAATTAGGAGAGGAAAGAATTTTTCTGACTCTTAAGGACCAATATTATAACATGGGTGAGATTATTCAGCGTGATCCATCAATCGTTGCATTAGCTGTGGAAGCCATGGAGCGAATTGGCATTCAACCTATCATTGAACCCTTTAGAGGAGGGACAGATGGGTCTAAAATTTCCTATTTGGGTTTACCCTGTCCTAATTTATTTACAGGCGGGGAAAATTTTCATGGACGTTATGAATTTATCAGTACAACAAGCATGGAGAAAGCCACTGCAACTATTATCGAAATTTGTCAATTAAATGCAGAAAAACAGCGTTAATTTTTGGGAAGTAAAGAAACCACTTGCAACTTTAAAGAATTCATAGTACAATAATAAACGGTGTAAAACACCAACTAATTTCACACCTTAGAGGATGTTATGGATTGGTGCTTGACTTGTTCAAGTTTCCTGACAGTTGAATCTGAGGGAGGAAAATAAAAAACCATATTGGAGGAAAATCATCATGGCAGTAATCTCAATGAAACAATTGCTAGAAGCAGGTGTTCACTTCGGTCACCAAACACGTCGTTGGAACCCAAAAATGAAACGTTACATCTTTACAGAAAGAAACGGAATCTACATTATTGACTTACAAAAAACAGTTAAATTAGTAGACGAAGCTTACAACTACATGAAAGATGTTGCTGAAAATGGCGGAATCGCGCTATTCGTAGGAACTAAAAAACAAGCTCAAGAAGCTGTTAAAGACGAAGCTATCCGTTCAGGTCAATACTTTGTTAACCACCGTTGGTTAGGTGGAACATTAACAAACTGGGATACAATTCAAAAACGTATCAAACGTTTGAAAGAAATCAACAAAATGGAAGAGGACGGAACTTTTGACCTTTTACCTAAAAAAGAAGTTGGTATCTTAATGAAACAACGTGAACGTTTAGAAAAATTCTTAGGCGGAATCCAAGATATGCCAAGAATTCCAGACGTAATGTTTATTGTTGATCCTCGTAAAGAACGCATTGCTGTTCAAGAAGCTCACAAATTAAACATTCCTATCGTTGGGATTGTTGATACAAACTGTGATCCAGACGAAATTGATGTTGTTATTCCAGCGAATGATGATGCAATTCGTGCCGTTAAATTATTGACAGCTAAAATGGCTGATGCAATGATCGAAGGACGTCAAGGTGAAGATGAAGTTGTTGAAGAAACTTTCGTTGCTGAAACAGTAACTGAAGGCGCAGAAACTGTTTCAATCGAAGAAATCGTTGAAGTAGTTGAAGGCGACAACGCTGAATAATCAACCAATATAACTTTTAGGCTGTCTCGAGTAAAGAGAGAAGTGAGAGCGACTTTTTACGAAGCGGCGTCATTTCTCTTTTAGAGATAGCCTATTTTTTATTTATAATTGTATAAATAATTAATTTAAAAATGAACGAACTATCTATTAGGAGGAATTATAAAATGACACAAGTAACAGCAACTTTAGTTAAAAAATTACGTGATATGACTGGTGTTGGAATGATGGATGCTAAAAAAGCTTTAGTAGCCGTAGAAGGAGACATCGATAAAGCTGTCGATCACTTAAGAGAACACGGAATGGCAAAGGCTGCTAAAAAAGCAGATCGTGTTGCTGCTGAAGGTTTAGCAAGTGTTTTTGTTGAAGGAAATACTGCTGCAATCGTTGAAATCAACTCAGAAACAGATTTCGTTTCTAAAAATGAACAATTCCAAACATTAGTAGCAGAAGTAACTCGTCAAGTTGCTGAAGCAAACCCAGCTACTCTTGAAGAAGCTCTTGAAATTAAAACTGCTAGTGGAACAATTAGTACTGAAATTTTAGAAGCAACTACTGTAATTGGTGAAAAAATCAGCTTCCGTCGTTTTGAACGTGTAACCAAAGATGACAATGCTGCATTTGGTGCTTATTTACACATGGGCGGACGTATTGCTGTGCTAGTTCTTCTTGAAGGAACTACTGACGAAGAAATCGCAAAAGATGTTGCTATGCACATTGCTGCAATTAATCCTAAATATGTTTCTCGCGATCAAGTTTCTAAAGAAGAAATCGATCACGAAACTAAAGTTTTAACTGAACAAGCACTTAATGAAGGCAAACCAGCTAACATCGTTGAAAAAATGATTCAAGGTCGTTTAAACAAATATTTAGCTGAAATTAGCTTAGTTGACCAATCATTTGTTAAAGATCCAGATCAAACTGTTGGTAAATTTGTGGCTTCTAAAGGCGCTACAATCAAATCATTCGTCCGCTTTGAAGTTGGCGAAGGAATTGAAAAACGTGAAGATAACTTTGTTGAAGAAGTTATGAGCCAAGTAAATAAATAATCAACCTTAGTCTTTAGTGAGAAAGGGAACGCATCTAAATTGAGCGCTCCCTTTTTTCTTGCAATTATGATAAAATAGAAGTAGATAAGCCAATGGAGGGAAGCTAACATGAACAAACCTAAGTATAAACGTGTAGTCTTAAAAATTAGTGGAGAAGCTTTAGCAGGAGCAGACGGTTTTGGGATAAAACCACCCACAATTAGAGAAATTGCCAAAGAAATTAAAGAGGTCCACGATCTTGGCGTAGAAATTGCCATCGTTGTTGGTGGTGGAAATATTTGGCGTGGGCAAGTTGGTTCTCAAATGGGAATGGAACGAGCACAAGCTGATTATATGGGAATGTTAGCAACTGTAATGAACGCGTTAGCACTACAAGATAATCTTGAAACAATTGGTGTTCCAACTCGTGTCCAAAGTTCAATTGAAATGCGTCAAATTGCTGAACCATATATTCGTCGTAAAGCGGTTCGCCATTTAGAAAAAGGTCGTGTTGTTATTTTTGCTGGTGGTACAGGGAATCCTTACTTTTCAACAGATACAACAGCTGCATTACGTGCTGCTGAAATTGATGCAGATGTTATTTTAATGGCTAAAAACAATGTAGATGGTGTTTATTCTGCAGATCCAAAATTAGATACAACCGCAATTAAATTTGATGAATTAACTCACTTAGAGATTATTAACAAAGGGTTGCAAGTAATGGATACAACAGCAAGCTCATTAAGTATGGACAATGATATTCCATTGGTAGTCTTTAACTTAAATGAAACAGGCAATATCAAACGTGTTGCGCTTGGTGAAACAATCGGAACAACAGTTAGGGGGAAATAAGAATGAGTCAAGAATTATTAAATGCTGCAAAAGACAAAATGAAAAAAACAGAAGAAGCACTACAACGTGAGTTAGGTGCAATCCGTGCGGGTCGTGCAAATGCATCTATTTTAGATCGCATTCAAGTTGACTATTATGGTGCTGCAACGCCACTAAACCAAATCGCATCAATTACAATTCCAGAAGCTCGTGTATTAATGGTATCTCCATTCGATAAAACAGCTTTACAAGATATCGAACGCGCATTAATGCAAAGTGATATTGGAATTAGCCCAACAAATGATGGAAATGTGATTCGTTTAGTGATTCCAATGCTAACTGAAGAACGCCGTAAAGAATTAGCGAAGCAAGTGAAAAAAGAAGGCGAAAATTCTAAAGTTGTTGTTCGTAATATTCGTCGTGATTTAATTGACGTTTTAAAGAAAGCTGAAAAGAGCAAAGAAATGACTGAAGATGATTTACGAAATTATGAAACTGAAGCACAAAAATTAACAGATGCAAGTATCAAAAACCTTGATGGAATTGTTGCTGAAAAAGAAAAAGAATTGTTAGACGTATAATATTGAAACAGCTCATTATAAAATAATGAGCTGTTTTGTTTTTTCATTCTGTTGAAAGCGTTTCTTATTTGTAGCATAATAAGCCTACTAACTTGATTCAGTCAAGAAAGGATGTTTTATATAGAAAATAAACAAACCAATCGAAGAATTAGGTTGTCCGTCACTTAATGAGTTGGGGAAAGTTTAGTTAAAGCACCTTCTCCCGTGAAAAAGAGAGATTAATGGAAAGAATTAGTAGAGTTAGTCTAGGATCATTTTGTCACAGATTCAATCAATGACAAAATGAATTGTAAAACATATAACTAGAATTACAATAGCTGGACAGAATAAGTATCAAGGAATTACCTCAGGAGGATTTAATAATTTAAAATTTTCTAGATAAATTAAAAAAACTGATTTGCCAGTAGTAGGTGATGGGGATGAGTTAGAGGCTACTCATTAATTGATTCAACGAAGAGTGTCGTTTTACAAATTGTCGACATCGTAAGGAACCAGGATGTGCTAGTCAGATTGGATCATTGGCGAGTAATCGATAGGAGGACTATTTGAAATTACAACATGAAATTGCTTATCTAGATGCTAAATTGCAACAAAAAAGAAATAAGGAACTTAAAAAGGAGCTTAGCAGCGTTTCTTTTTAGTAGATTATAAAAAAGTATGTCACTAATCATTTAAGAGAATATTTGACAAAAAAATTAGACACTGTTATTCTAAAATAATGAGAATAGAAAGGGGACATGAAGGATTATGATGCAACAAGTATCAGATTCCGAGCTTATAATTATGAAGCTTATTTGGGAGAATCAAGGAGAGATGATGTTTTCAGAGCTGACCGCTAAATTAGAAGACAATGGATATCAGTGGAAAAAAAATACGATTTTAACATTTTTATCACGCCTAGCTGAAAAAAAGATGTTACATGTTCAAAAAGTGGGACGACTAAATAAATACATCACATCGATATCGGAAGAATCATATTTGACACAGCAAACAGAAGATTTTTTGGGGAAAGTTTATGAGGGAGATGTATCTGGTTTAATTTCTACTCTTTTTCAAAATGAAATGATTTCTGAATCAGAAATTAATCAATTAAAAACATTTTGGAAAATGGAGAAAGATAAAAATGATTGAGCCTATTAAACAATTTTTATCTCTTTCTTTATCAGGAACAGCTATATTTTTAATAGTATGGATACTTAGAAGATTTACTAAGAAATATTTCAGTAAAAAATGGGTTTATTATAGTTGGTTATTAGTTGCTTTTCGATTAATTTTACCAGTTTCTTTTGGCTATAATATAATGAATCAAGTATTTCGTTATATAATTGGTGGAAGACACGTAAGGCCAAATGGACCAGTTATTATTGGAGATAATGTGATTATTGGAAATAATGTGATCGTGGGAAATTCTAACAATTTAGTTGAATATGTCATTTTTGTCGTGTGGGTAGTCGTTTCAGGAACTCTTATTATTCGTAAAATAACTAAATACCAAAGCTTTTCAAAATATATAAGTGCAGGGTGGAAATTAGTTGATGAACCTGAGAAATTAGATATCCTAGGACAAGTTTGTGAAGATTTGAATGTGAACAGATTAGTAGAACTACATACGAATCCCTTAATTAGTTCACCTGTTTTGATGGGGATTCTAAAACCGACTATTGTTTTGCCACATGTACAAATGAATGATGAAGCACTTTATTATATTCTGTTACATGAAATGACCCATTATAAACGTAAAGATCTACTTTATAAGTGGTTTATTCAACTAGTTATTTGTCTTCATTGGTTTAATCCCATTCTTTATTTATTTGGAAGAGAAATGAATAAAGATTGTGAATTTTCTTGTGATGAAGCGATTATTATACGACGAACAACATCAGAGCGTATGGATTATGGCGAAACATTGCTAACTACGTTCACTTCTGCTGGAAAATATAAAGAAACATCCATAATAGTTCCATTCTATGAAGATTTAACTGAAATTAAACAACGTTTAGTAGCAATTTTAACTCCATGTCAACCATCTAGAGGATTAAGAGCTTTGGAAATTATTTTAAGTTTGCTTTTAATTAGTTTAGTAGTCATTTTAGGCGTTTATAGACAGGAACCATTTCCGGGTTTTAATCTATAGAAATTTAGCTAAGTAGATGGACTCCCAAAGTGAAAAATAAATTTTGGGAGTCTATACATAATGTATCCGAATGGATTAGTGGAATTTACGAACGTTGTGTATAATAAATTCGATCTAAGGCAATCGCAGTTAATAAGAAACCAAGTTGATTTTGTTTGTTATCGATTTCAATATGATATTCATCGCCACCAATTGTTAATTTGCGTTTATCAATATCACACAGAACTTCTCCATTTAAAGTAAATTGGTGACTTCCAGATATGCCGTAACCAAAATGAACATCACCAATTGGAGAATCAATTTTAAAGTTATAGGTGAAAAAATTTAAAGAACGAGCCATAGAAATAATTTTTTGATCTCCCACTTTAATATGATATTTTTTATAATTATACGCTAAAAATTGAGTTAGTATACTCATAAGGTTCACATCAGTCGAGCATTTTGCTAAGCTGACACCATTTAAATCAGTAATTTCAAAGTTTTCACGTCCGAAGAAACTACCTTTCACTTTATAAAGTGGTTCACCATCACCTGTAAAAATGTCATAGACTGGTTTTAAAGCAATAAGTTTTTGTTTAATAATATATTTCATATCCATACTCCTTTTTAATCAAATTGTTTATAAGTAAAATTTGTTCGATTTTCTCCTTTATTTTTTTATGTTCAAACACATTCGTTATTCTACCACGCCTACACGATGTGTGTCAAATGCGAATAAAAAATAATAGATAGGATTGAGTTTTTTTATCAAAAATACACCGGTAGGGCTTTAAATTAGTGGGATTCCTTTTTATTTTAATCACAAAAAAATAAGTCGAATTGATGTATATTTTCATCAATTCGGCTTATTTATAAGTTTTTTTATGTTTATTTTCCTGTTGGTGCAATAAAGGATTTGTATTCAGCTAAAAAAGTTGTGTATTCTTCTTGATTAAAATGTTCATAATGAGTAGCTGTATGAAGAATTTTTTTAATCTCATAAACGGCTTTTTTCTGTTCATACCAAGATTTAAGTTTGTTTTCGCTACCTTTCAATTCCTCTAAAGTTGAATCAAGTTCTGTGACAATATGTGCAATTTCTTGAAGTGCTGCAACCTTCTTTGTTTCCTCATCTTGAATTTCTGGAAAATCATCCATCATAATCCCTTCTTTCTTTGTTATTTAATTGAAGTGTACTAAATAATAAATAGGATTTCAAATGATACCCCTTACATTTCAGGCTTTGAAATGAACCACTTTTTATTTTTTCTAAAAACTAAAGAGAAACTTAATCATCTATTCGGGTTTTATACATAAATCCTTAATAAATGACGCGTAAGATTATTCTAAATAAAAATAAAACGGAAAAAAGTAGAATTTTTTACAAAATAAATAGGAATGTGTATCACTTTTTGCTACAATAGATTAAGTTGAGTACAGAAATTGGAGGGAACTACTTGAAACATTTATTTAGACGAAAAGGAACATTGGTTGAACAAGCAAATGAGTTTCCTTTTCAAGCAAATGAAGTAATCCCCAATCATATTGCCATCATTATGGATGGGAATGGACGCTGGGCACAAAGAAAATTTCTACCTCGAGTTGCTGGGCACAAAGAGGGGATGAATACGGTAAAAAAAATCACGAAGCATGCCAGTAGATTGGGCGTTAAAGTTTTGACGTTATATGCGTTTTCAACTGAGAATTGGAAGCGACCAACAGATGAAGTTAGTTTTTTAATGCAATTGCCAGTAGACTTCTTTGATACTTTTGTACCAGATTTAATTAAAGAGAATGTAAAAGTGAATGTGATGGGATTTGTGGATCAATTGCCAGTACACACAAAAAAAGCAGTTGAAAAAGCAATAGAGGATACAAAAAATAACACTGGTATGATTTTGAATTTTGCTTTAAACTATGGTAGTCGTAGTGAAATGTTGGAAGCTACGAAATTGATTGCCAAAAAGGTTCAAGAAAATCAATTAACGGTTGATGAAATAACTGAGGAAACCTATTCAGAAGCGTTAATGACTCATACTTTAGGAAAGTATCAAGATCCGGACTTACTGATTCGTACAAGTGGTGAAGAACGCATTAGTAATTTTTTGCTATGGCAGATTGCATATAGTGAATTTTATTTTACTCAGATTCTTTGGCCTGATTTTGATGAGAGTGTTCTTGAAATGGCAATCGGAGTCTATCAAAGTCGCCATAGAAGATTTGGCGGTTTATAATTTAAGGAGGATATACGTGTGAAACAAAGAGTGATTACGGCAGTTATTGCCTTGATTTTCTTTATCCCAGTGGTTTATTATGGATCGTGGGTATTGGAAATTGTTGTAGCTGCAATGGGATTGATTGGATTATTTGAACTATTTAAGATGAAAGGCAATTCTATTTTTTCCATAGAAGGTTTGATTGCTAGTATTGGAACGTTACTATTGATTGCTCCTACAAAGTGGTTAGCCTTTTTACCAGAAAATTATTCACAGCTGTACTTATTTTATGTATGTGGAATCCTACTATTGATTTGTACTGTTTTTTCAAAAAATTCTTTTACTTTTGATGATGCAGGAGTAGCGATTTTAGGTTCTTTATATATAGGTTATGGTTTCCATTATTTTATTGAAACTCGCGCAGCCGGATTTAGTTTATTAATGTATATTTTATTTGTCGTTTGGGCAACAGATATTGGAGCGTACATGTTTGGTCGCAAGATTGGGAAAAATAAACTAGCACCAGCCATTAGTCCAAATAAAACAATAGAAGGTTCATTGGGTGGAATTGCCTCAGCTTTAGTAGTTGCAGCAGTTTACTTATACTTTTATCCTCAAGGCTATTCAATGGGAACAATGCTAGCTTTAACTGTATTATTCTCGATTTCTGGTCAATTAGGAGATTTAGTTGAATCTGCCTTCAAACGTCATTATGACGTTAAAGACTCAGGAACTATTTTGCCAGGGCATGGTGGCATTTTAGATCGTTTTGATAGTTTATTATTTGTTTTACCTATTTTACATTTAGCAGCACTTATTTAATCGTTGAAAGGAAGTGAAAAAGTAGTTGTCGTCATTTGATAGCTACTTTTATTGTATGGTGAAAAAAATAAGCTTGTTGGGTGCCACGGGTTCAGTTGGAGAGAATACAATTGCGGTTGTAATGGCTCATCCAGATAAATTTAAAATAAATTCACTTTCTTTTTATCAAAATGTGAAGAAAGGACGAGAATTAATTCGACTATTGCAGCCAAAAATGGTAGCAGTTGGTACTCAAGCATTAGCAAATGAATTGAGCTTAGAATTTCCAAATGTAATCTTTACATATGGAGTGGAAGGATTATCTGAAATAGTGGCTTTGCCAGAGATTGATATAGTTTTAACGGCTGTAAGTGGCAGCGTAGGGTTATTACCTACTTTGACTGCAATCGAGTTAGGTAAGACCATTGCACTTGCCAATAAGGAAACGTTAGTGATGGCAGGCTCAATTGTTACGGATTTGGCTCGACGTAAGAATGTACAACTATTGCCAGTTGATAGTGAACATTCGGCTATTTTTCAATGCCTACAAGGGGAACGACTAGCAGAAGTAGACCAGTTGATGATAACGGCTTCAGGCGGTAGTTTTAGAGAAAAAAGCCGTCTTGAATTGGAAAACGTTACATTATCAGATGCATTGAAACATCCAAATTGGTCAATGGGACAAAAAATTACAATTGATTCAGCGACGATGATGAACAAAGGTTTAGAAGTAATCGAAGCTCATTGGTTATTTGGTTTAGATTATGATAAAATTAAAGTTGTTTTACACAAAGAAAGTATTGTTCATTCAATGGTTCATTTTGTTGATGGTGCAGTAATGGCACAAATGGGAGCCAGTGATATGCGAGAGCCAATTCAATATGCTCTTTCTTATCCCCGTAGAATTCCCATGAAACAACCAAAACCCTTTGATTTAACAACGATTGGTGCACTTCATTTTGAAAAAATGGATTTTCAACGATTTCCCTTATTGGCATTAGCCTACGAATCAGGTAAAATGGGAGGAACAGCCCCAACAATGATGAATGCGGCTAATGAAATTGCTACTGCTGCTTTTATTGCGGGTGAAATACCGTTTTTGGCGATTGAAACCTACGTAGAAAAAGCAATTAAGATGGAAAATTATGTGAAGCATCCAGATTTAACAACCATTCTTACAGTAGACACAGAAACAAGAAATTTGGTCAAAAGTTGGCTATAAAGGAGCGAATTATATGGTAACAACTATTATTACATTTTTGATAGTTTTTAGCATTTTAGTTGTTGTTCATGAATATGGACACTTTTATTTTGCAAAACGATCTGGAATCCTTGTTCGTGAATTCGCGATTGGATTTGGTCCTAAAATTTTTTCATATCGGAAAAATGGGACAACGTATACATTAAGAATTCTACCTATTGGCGGTTATGTACGTATGGCTGGGTATGGGGAAGAAGAGACTGAGATTAAACCAGGAATGCCAATTGGGCTAGTTATTAATTCAGAGGGCATTGTAACAACAATTAATACCTCAAAGAAAACCCAATTAATGGAAGCCGTTCCGATGGAAGTTGTTTCGATTGATTTAGAAAAAGAATTATTCGTTGAAGGCTATTTAGCTGGCAACGAAGATGAATTAGTTCGTTATCCTGTTTTTCATGATGCAACAATTATTGAAGAGGATGGAACAGAAGTACAGATTGCACCGATTGATGTTCAATTTCAATCAGCAAGTTTGCCTAATCGTATGATGACGAATTTTGCTGGACCAATGAACAACTTTATTCTGGCAATTATTGCTTTTACAATTTTGGCTTTTATTCAAGGTGGAGTGCTTAGTTCAGATAATCGTGTTGGTGAAGTGGAAGCTGACGGTATTGCTAAAAAATCTGGAATAGTTACTGGGGATAGAATTTTATCTGTAGCAGGAAAGAAAACGGATAAATGGGCGGATGTAGTAGCTGCTATTCAAGCAAATCCTGATAAAAAAATTGATCTTGAAATTGAAAATGCCGATGGTGGCGTAGTGAAAGTTATTCCTGTAACTCCAAAATCAAATAAAATTGATAAAGAAAAAACTGTTGGAATGATTGGGGTTAGCCCTTATGTTGAAAAGTCGTTTTTAGCTAAAATCACATTTGGTTTTACACATACGTGGTCAGTAATGGTTCAGATTTTTGTTGGGCTAGGTTCGATTTTTACTAAAGGGTTTAAAGTTTTCTCTGGACCAGTTGGTATTTATGCCGCAACCGATCAAGTTGTTAAATTAGGACCAATGTACGTCTTTAACTTTTTAGCAGTGTTAAGTATTAATCTAGGAATTGTCAATTTATTGCCAATTCCAGCTTTAGATGGTGGAAAATTAGTTCTGAATTTTATTGAAGGGATTCGTGGGAAACCATTAGATCCAGATAAAGAAGGAATTATTACCATGATTGGCTTTGGTTTAATGATGTTATTAATGATTTTTGTTACGTGGAATGATTTACAAAAATTCTTCTTTTAAACAGTTTGTATAGTTTTTAGAAGAGTGTTGGGTTATCATAAAAGGATATATTTTACACGATTAACAAAAAATGCTGATTCAGTAATGGAAGAAGCTGTATTGTTTTTCGATTAAAGGAGAAAAAAGAATGAAACAGTCAAAATTATTTGTCCCTACATTAAGGGAAGTCCCAAACGATGCTGAGGTTATTAGTCATCAAATGCTATTAAGAGCAGGTTATATTCGTCAAATCTCTAGTGGAGTATACAGCTACTTGCCATTGGCAAATTTAGTTTTAGAGAAATTAAAAATTATTATCCGTGAAGAATTTGAAAAAATTGATGCGGTTGAAATGTTGATGCCTTCTTTGTTACCAAAAGAATTATGGGAAGAATCTGGTCGTTATGAAACTTATGGACCAAATTTAATGCGTTTAAAAGATCGTAGCAACCGTGATTTCTTATTAGGACCAACTCATGAAGAAGCTTTTACGACGTTAATTCGTGATGAAATCAATTCTTACAAACGTTTGCCTTTGTCATTGTATCAGATTCAAACAAAATTCCGTGATGAGAAACGTCCTCGTTTTGGTTTATTACGTGGTCGCGAATTTATTATGAACGATGCTTATTCTTTCCATGATAGCGATGAGAGCTTAGATGTAGGATATCGTCAGTTTGAACAAGCTTATAATCGTATCTTTGAACGTTGTGGTTTGGAGTTCCGTAGTATTATCGGTGATGGTGGTGCAATGGGAGGAAAAGATTCTAAGGAATTTATGGCGATTTCAGATATTGGTGAAGATACGATTTGTTATTCGGATGCCAGTGATTACGCAGCAAACTTAGAAATGGCAACAAATTTCTATATGCGTAAGAAATCTCATGAAATTGAAAAAGAATTAGAAAAAGTAGCAACGCCTGATGCTAAAACAGTTGAAGAAGTTGCAGCCTTTTTAGAAGTTGAAACAAGCCGTGTGATTAAAAGTATGCTCTTTGTTGCGGATGAAAAACCTGTTTTAGTTGTTATTCGTGGAGACCATGAAGTCAATGATGTAAAATTGAAAAACTTCTTAGGCGCAGATTTCTTAGAGTTAGCGACAGATGAAGAGTCGGCTAAATGGTTAGGTGCTGGATTTGGTTCACTAGGACCAATTGGAGTGAATGAAGAAGTTAGAATTATTGGGGATCGTTATGTTCAGGACTTGGCGAATGCTAATTGTGGAGCAAATGAAGATGGTTTCCATTATATTAATGTAAATCCAGATCGTGATTTTAAAGTTGAAAGTTATGAAGACTTACGATTTGTTTTAGAAGGAGAATTATCTCCAGATGGGCAAGGAGTCATTAAATTTACTAAAGGAATTGAAATCGGACATATCTTCAAATTAGGTACACGATACAGTGAATCTATGAATGCAACGATTTTAGATCAAAATGGTCGTTCAATTCCAGTGATTATGGGTTGTTATGGGATTGGTGTTAGTCGATTGCTTTCTGCAATTGTGGAACAACAAGCAGATGATCGTGGCATTAATTGGCCAAGAAATATTGCACCATATGAAGTACATTTAATTCCAGTAAACATGAAAGCTGAAGATCAAACAACATTATCTGATAGCCTTTATGCTGAATTGCAAGCAGCTGGTTTGTCTGTTTTAATGGATGATCGAAATGAACGTGTGGGTGTTAAATTTGCTGATTCAGATTTAATTGGATTACCTGTTCGGATTACAGTTGGGAAAAAAGCGATTGAAGGAATTGTGGAAATTAAGCTACGTAAAACTGGTGAAACAATCGAAGTGAAAAAAGAAGAATTAATTGATACCTTAAATATTTTATTAAACGCAAACTAGTCAAAATATGATACAATAAAATAGTTAAAGAAAAAGGCACCTTTTTAGGAAGTGTGCCTTTTTCCAACGTCAATCTTTAACATATAGTAGCAAGGCAATCCAAAGGAAGGGGTATCCTATGAGTTTAAGTCAAGAAGAACTATTTCAAAAATTATTGGAGCAAATTGATTTGCACCAGGAAATAGAGTACCGTCCTTATTTTGAAAAGGCTAGTATCCAAAAAGTAACTGTGCATAAGCAATCGAAGATATGGCATTTCCATTTCTTTTTTCAAGAAATCCTGCCATTTGAAATTTATCAAAACCTTTCAGAACGACTACAGATTGCATTCCGGTCAATTGCCAATGTTTCGTTTTCTATTGAGACGGAGAATCCGCAAGTAACTCTTGAAAAATTAGAACATTATTGGCCAGAAGCAGTGAAGCGTAGTGGGGTTTCTTCGCCTATCATCAATCAACTTTTTCGAGAACAATTGCCGGTTTTAAATCTAAAAAAAATTCAATTATATGTTGAGAATGAAGTTGTCAAAGGACATTTGACGAATCAATATTTACCACCTGTTGAAGCAGAATATCAACGTTTAGGTTTTCCAAAATTCCGAATTGAACCAGTGATTGATGAAGAAGCGAACCAAGCTAAACTAACTGAATTTAAAGCGAAACGCGAAGAGGCAGAGAATCTTTTAGCAGAACGTGCTGCAGATAACTTACAAAAAGCCGATGAAGAACGTAAACGTAACGGTGGCGACAATAAAGTAGCTAATTTACCTAAAGGCAAGCTAACATTAGGACGTGCGATTAATGATAAAGAAGAAATTAAACCAATGTCCGAGATTATTGAAGAAGAACGTCGTGTAACAATTGAAGGATATGTTTTTGATGTGGAAGTTCGTGTCTTACGTTCCGAGCGTCAAATACTGATCTTAAAAATTACCGATTATACTTCCTCGTTCTCAGTTAAAAAATTCTCTAACTCACCAGAAGATGAAGCTGTTTTTGCTGCATTGAAAAAAGGGATGTGGGTTCGAGCGAGAGGCTCTGTTCAAGAAGATAACTTTATGCGTGATTTAGTGATGAATGCGCAAGATATCAGCGAAGTCAGTCATGAAACTCGTAAAGATACTGCTGAAGAAGGCAAAAAACGGTCTGAATTGCATTTGCATAGTAATATGAGTCAAATGGATGCTACGAATAATATTTCAGATTTAGTAGCACAAGCTGGCAAATGGGGGCATCCGGCTATTGCAATTACCGATCATGGTGGAGCACAATCCTTTCCAGATGCGTATCATGCTGGGAAAAAACATGGAGTAAAGATTTTATATGGAATTGAAGCGAATATTGTTGATGATGGTGTTCCAATTGCTTATAATCCTGAGCATCGATTATTAAATGAAGCGACTTATGTAGTTTTTGATGTGGAAACAACTGGACTTTCTGCAGTTTACGATACAATTATTGAGTTAGCTGCAGTGAAAATGTACAAAGGCAATATTATTGATACCTTTGAACAATTTATTGATCCAGGACACCCATTATCCCAGACAACTATTAATCTGACTGGAATTACCGATGATATGGTGCGAGGTTCTAAATCAGAAGAAGAAGTTTTACGTCTATTTAAGGAATTCTCTGGCAACGATATTTTAGTTGCTCATAATGCTAGCTTTGATATGGGGTTCTTAAATACCAGCTACGGTAAATATGCTATTCCAGAAGCGGAAAATCCCGTGATTGATACATTGGAAATGTCACGTTTCTTACATCCACAATTAAAAAGTCATCGTCTAAACACGTTGGCAAAGCGTTATGGCGTTAATCTGGAACAACATCACCGAGCTATTTATGATTCGGAATCTACCGGTCAGTTATGCTGGATATTTATTAAAGAAGCGAAAGAAGAACATGATATGGAATATCATGATGATTTAAATAAGCATATTGGTGAAGGGGATTCTTACAAACGAGCGCGTCCATTTCATGCGACAATTCTGGCGACTAGTCAAGATGGTCTGAAAAATCTATTTAAATTAGTTTCGATGTCGATGGTCAATTATTTTTATCGTATTCCACGAATTCCACGATCAAAATTAAGTGAACTACGTGAAGGTTTAATAGTAGGTTCAGCCTGTAGTTCAGGCGAGATTTTTGAAGCCATGATGCAGAAGGGTTATGAAGAAGCAAAAAATCGAGCAAAATTTTATGATTATTTAGAAGTTATGCCAAAACCTGTTTATGCACCTCTAATTGAACGGGAATTAGTAAAAAATGTTAAAGATTTAGAAGAAATTATGCGAAATATTGTGCGGATGGGAAATGAACTAGACAAACCAGTTGTTGCAACCGGAAATGTTCATTACCTGAATCCAGAAGATTCGACTTATCGTAAGATTTTGATTCATTCTCAAGGTGGAGCGAATCCGCTGAATCGAAGTAGTTTACCAGAAGTTCATTTTAGAACGACTGATGAAATGTTGAAGGAATTTAGTTTTCTAGGTAAAGAAGTAGCTGAGCAAATTGTTGTCGAGAATGCACAAAAAGTAGTGGATATGGTAGATGATGATATTACGCCAGTCAAAACGGATTTGTATACACCTAAAATTGAAGGGTCAGAAGATGAAATCCGCAAGTTAAGTTACGATGAAGCACATCGCTTATACGGAGAAGAATTACCTGACATCGTTGAAAAAAGAATTGAAAAAGAACTGAAAAGTATTATCGGAAATGGATTCTCAGTTATTTATTTAATCTCGCAAAAATTGGTGCATAAAAGTGTTAATGATGGCTATTTAGTTGGTTCTCGTGGTTCCGTTGGTTCTAGCTTTGTTGCAACCATGACGGGGATTACCGAAGTAAATCCAATGCCACCACATTATCGTTGCCCAGAGTGTCAATACTCAGAATTCTTTGAAGATGGCTCTGTTGGTTCAGGGTATGATTTGCCCGAAAAGGCTTGTCCTAAGTGTGGCGCTCGCTTATTTAAAGATGGTCATGATATTCCTTTTGAAACGTTCTTAGGGTTCCATGGGGATAAAGTACCCGATATTGATTTAAACTTTTCTGGTGATTATCAATCAGAAGCTCATAATTATACTAAAGTTCTTTTTGGTGAAGAATATGTGTATCGTGCTGGAACTATTGGTACAGTAGCCGATCGAACTGCCTATGGTTTTGTGAAAGGTTATGAACGAGATTTAAATCTAAACTTCCGTGCAGCTGAAATTGATCGTTTAGCTAAAGGATCAACTGGTGTAAAACGGACAACTGGTCAGCATCCTGGGGGGATTATTGTTATTCCTGATTATATGGATGTCTATGATTTTACACCTATTCAATTCCCTGCAGATGCGCAAGACTCTGAATGGAAGACCACCCATTTTGATTTCCATTCGATTCACGATAATGTGCTAAAACTCGACATACTGGGACACGATGATCCCACTGTCATTCGGATGCTACAAGATTTATCTGGAATTGATCCTAAAACGATTCCTACAGATGATCCGGATGTCATGCAGATTTTTGGTGGAACAGATATTCTAGGTGTGACAGCTAAGCAAATTGAATCAAACACTGGAACATTAGGAATTCCTGAATTTGGGACTCGTTTTGTGCGTGGAATGTTAGAACAAACAAAACCAACGACCTTTGCTGAGCTACTACAAATTTCTGGATTATCTCATGGGACTGATGTTTGGTTAGGCAATGCCGAAGAGCTCATTCGCTTAAAAGATATACCGTTGTCACAAGTTATTGGTTGTCGGGATGATATCATGGTTTATTTGATTCATAATGGTCTAGATGATGGCTTGGCCTTTAAAATTATGGAAAGTGTGCGTAAAGGAAAAGGGATTCCTGATGATTGGCAAAAGTCAATGCGAGATGAAAAAATTCCTACATGGTATATTGATTCGTGTTTGAAAATTAAGTATATGTTCCCAAAAGCCCATGCGGCAGCCTATGTATTGATGGCATTACGGGTAGCATATTACAAAGTTCATTTCCCAATTCTGTACTATGCAGCCTATTTTTCTGTTCGGGCTAGTGATTTTGATTTAGTCGCTATGAGTCAAGGAAAAGAAGCAATTAAAGCAAAAATGAAAGAAATTAATGACAAAGGTTTAGATGCTTCAACTAAAGAAAAAAATCTATTGACAGTTTTAGAATTGTGTAATGAAATGGTTGAACGTGGTTTTGAATTTAAAATGATTGATTTATACAAATCTGATGCAAATGATTTTGTTATTGAAGGCAACTCTTTAATTGCACCATTTAGAGCGGTTCCTAGTTTAGGAGCCAACGTTGCGAATCAAATTTGTATCGCTCGTGAAGAGAAAAAATTCTTATCTAAGGAAGATTTGGCAACTCGCGGGAAAGTTTCTAAAACATTAATTGAATATATGACTGAAAATAATGTCTTAAAAGATTTACCTGATGAAAATCAATTATCTTTATTTGATATGATGTAAGTAAAGAAATTTAGGTTCCATTGTTGTTACTAATTGTAACAACAATGGGCTTTTTTATTTAATAATAGTCTTTATTTAAATTGGAATTGATGATATTATTTAAAGGTAAGAAAAATAAAAAGTATCTTAAGGAGGATATTTTAATGAATAATGAGTATCAAGTAGCCAGTCAAACAGGGCTAGGGAGATTTTTTGCAAAAGTATACGCTTGGGTTGCTGCAGGACTGTTTTTAAGCGCAGCCACTTCTTTTGTATTGTTGTATACTAATAGTTTTATTTCTCAATTTTTTTGGACATTAGTTTATAATACGAATGGATTAATTATTTGGGGATTTGTGATTTTAGAATTTATTTTAGTTTTTTCATTAAGAATAAAAAATGGAAAACTAAAAAGTACTCCTGTAACAATTAGTGGTTATATATTGTATTCAGTTGTTAGTGGAATCACATTGTCGGTTATCTTGTTAGCATATACAGATTCAAGCATTTTAAATGCATTTCTATCTACCGTAGTTACATTTGGTGGAATGAGTTTACTTGGCTTTGTGACAAAAAAAGATTTGTCAGGTATAGGTGGGGCTTTATTGAGTGCTTTGCTTGGATTAATTATTGCTTCAGTAGTTAATTTAGTTTTATTACAAAGTGAAACAGGTGACTTTATTTTATCAATTATTACCGTGATTATTTTTTCTGGTTTAACAGCTTATGATACACAAAAATGTAAAGTTTTGTATGCACATTATGGTGAAACAGAGATGGCCAATAGCATTGCAATCAATTGTGCGTTAGAATTATACTTAGATTTTATTAACATTTTCATTGCGTTGTTACGTATTTTTGGGAAACGTCGCTAAAAGCAAGAACTACTTAGTCAAATTCATAGAAGATACAAAAGTTTATTCTATAAATAAAAGCAACGATTAAAATCCAATAAGAACCGTGACTTTAGTTGCAAATACTATGAAAACATGCTATTATAGTTAGTGTATTTAGATATCCTGTAGAGAGTGAGCGGCGACGCTCACTCTTTTTCGGCAGTCGGGTGAAAAGTGTCTAAAGGAGGCGATGAGATTGAGTAATGTGGTTGATACGGTCAAGAATATTGTTCAACCAATCGTTGACGAATTCAATTTTGAATTAGTTGACGTGGAATTTGTAAAAGAAGGTAAAAACTGGTTTTTAAGAACCTATATTGATAAACCAGGTGGAATTGACATTGAAGAGTGTGCATTAATCAGTGAGAAAATCAGTGAAAAGATGGATAGTATTCAACCAGATCCAATTCCTCAAATGTATTTCTTGGAAGTATCTTCTCCAGGAGCAGAAAGACCATTAAAAAAAGAAAAAGATTATCAAAATGCAATTGGCTCATATGTGAATATTTCATTGTATGAACCAGTCAACGGTGAAAAGATGTACGAAGGAACGTTAAAAGAAGTAACTGAAGATAGTCTAACAGTAACAATTCGTATTAAAACTAGAGAAAAAGACATGGAATTCAATCGTAAGAAAATTGCAAAAGCAAGATTAGCAATTAAATTTTAACGATGACTAGAATTAAATTACTGTAGACAGGAGAGAAGAAAATAATGAGCAAAGAAATGTTAAATGCTCTTGATGCTTTAGAAACTGAAAAAGGGATTGCTAAAGAAATTGTGATTGAAGCCCTAGAAGCTGCTTTAGTTTCTGCTTATAAAAGAAATTATAGCCAAGCACAAAATGTTGAAGTTGAATTTGACATGAAAAAAGGCAATATTCATGTTTATGCAGTAAAAGAAGTTGTAGAGGTGGTCTTTGATTCTCGTTTAGAAGTGAGTATTGAAGATGCAATGGACATCAATAAAGCGTACGAAATCGGTGATAAGATTCGCTTTGAAGTGACACCAAAAGATTTTGGTCGGATTGCTGCTCAAACAGCAAAACAAGTGATTATGCAACGTGTTCGTGAAGCAGAGCGCAGTATTATTTATAATGAGTTTGTTGCTTACGAAAACGATATTATGCAAGGAATCGTAGAACGCCAAGATAATCGTTATATCTATGTGAATTTAGGGAAAATCGAAGCGGTGCTATCGAAGCAAGAACAAATTCCAAATGAAACATATAAAGCTCATGACCGAATCAAAGTTTATGTGACGAAAGTAGAAAATACATCAAAAGGTCCACAAATTTTTGTAAGTCGTAGTCATCCAGATTTATTAAAACGTCTATTTGAACAAGAAGTTCCTGAGATTTATGATGGAACAGTTGAAATTGTTTCGATTGCTCGTGAAGCTGGTGATCGTGCTAAAGTAGCGGTTATGTCAAGAGATGCTAATATTGATCCAGTTGGAACTTGTGTTGGGCCAAAGGGGCAACGTGTTCAAGCAATTGTGAATGAGTTAAAAGGCGAAAATATGGATATTGTAGAATGGAACGAAGATCCAGCAGTTTATATTGCGAATGCTTTAAATCCTGCACAAGTTGTCAATGTTACATTTAACGAAGCACAAGGAAGCTGTGTCGTTGTGGTTCCAGATTATCAATTGTCATTAGCTATCGGAAAACGTGGTCAAAATGCCCGTTTAGCTGCTAAGTTAACTGGATATAAAATTGATATTAAATCTGAATCAGATATGGCAGCTTTATTAGATGCTCAAGAAGAAGCAGGAATGGAAGAAGCAGTGGATTATGCTGAAGCAGTTGAAGAAACGTTAGCAATTGAGTCAGAAATGAATGCTGAGGAAGTCATTGAAAACTTTGAAGATTTAGAAGATAGTGCAGAATTAGATGAAGCGGAAGAATTAAATTCTGAAGTAGAAGAAAATATCCTAAATCCTGAAGATGCAGAAAATATGATTGAACTAGCCGAAGAGCGTGACGGAATCGAAGAATAATTGGAGGGATAAATAGATGCAAAAGCGAAAAGTTCCAATGCGCAAATGTGTTGTCACTAACGAGATGAGACCGAAGAAAGAAATGATTCGGATTGTTAGAAACAAAGAAGGCGTTGTAGCCCTTGATCCAACAGGAAAACTACCTGGACGTGGAGCTTATGTTTCTATTGAGCCAGAAGTTGTTCAAGCCGCTTGGGATAAACATATATTAGATCGTCATTTAGAGGCAACAATTTCTGATGAATTTTATCAAGAATTGTTGGATTATGTGACTCGTCAGAAAGCACGGATGAGTTTATGACCAATGAACAAAAAGTCTTAAATCTGCTTGGAATGGCTCAGCGTGCTGGTAAATTAGTTACAGGTGAGGATTTAAGTATTAAAGAGATTAGAAACGGGAATGCGAAGCTAGTCATTGTTGCATTAGATGCAAGTGAGAATACCCGGAAAAAATTGTCAGATAAAGGTCAGCACTATGAAGTGCCAGTCACTGTTCGTTTTACCAAATTGGAATTGAGTCAAGCGATTGGAAAGGAACGAACCATTTGCACAATTATCGATAAAGGCTTCGCAAAGAAATTTCGAGAGTTATTATCAATATAATTGGAGGGTGATTACATGGTAAAAAAACGTGTTCATGAATATGCAAAAGAGCATGATATGTCTAGTAAGCGTGTAATTGAAAAAGCAAAAGAATTGGGAATTGAACTTGGAAATCATATGGCATCAATGGATGATAAACAAGTTCAACAATTAGATCAAGTTTTTACTAAAACGAAACAACCAGCAACACCACAAAATAAAAAATCAGACCGTCCACACTCAAGTGGACAAGGGGGTAACACTACGAACTCTAAAGAGAATAATCAGAAGCGTCCAACTCAAGGTAGTGGACAAAATGCAAGTAAATCAACACCGAATAAAACAACGAATACTCGTCCAGCAGCGAAACCAGCTCAAGGGCAAAATAATAGTGCTACAAAGAATACACAAGGGCAAAAACCTGCAACAACGAATAACCGTCCAGCAGCGAAATCAACAACTGCACGTCCAGCTAGTCAAGGACAAGGCACGAATACAAACACCAATTCTAATACTCAAGGTGGAAACCGTAATAGTAGTGGTGGACAAGGTGGTTATCAAGGTAATCGTGGCGGTCAAGGTGGAAATCGTGGTGGCTATCAAGGTGGTTATAACAACCGTAACAATTTTAGAAAGAAAAAACGTCGTAGTGGCGAAACAAAACCAGTGGCTCCACCAGTACCACGTAAGTTTAAAGAATTACCAGAAGTGTTAGTTTACTCTGATGGTATGACTGTTGCAGATATTTCTAAAAAAATCTATCGTGAGCCAGCAGAGATTATTAAAAAATTATTCCTACTTGGTGTAATGGCAACATTAAATCAAGCATTAGGTAAAGATGCAATTGAATTATTAGCAACAGATTATGGAATTGAAGCTGAAGAAAAAATCAATCTAGATGTTTCAGATTTAGATGTTTACTTTGATCAAGAAGTAAATGAAGATGCTTTAGTTACTCGTCCACCAGTTGTGACAATTATGGGACACGTCGATCATGGTAAAACGACGTTACTTGACTCATTGCGCAACACTAAAGTTAGTCTTGGTGAAGCCGGTGGGATTACACAACATATCGGTGCATACCAAATAGATGTTAATGGCAAACCAATTACTTTCTTAGATACACCAGGACATGCGGCCTTTACAACAATGCGTGCTCGTGGTGCTGGAATTACAGATATCACGGTTTTAGTTGTTGCAGCTGATGATGGTGTAATGCCACAAACAGTTGAAGCAATCAACCATGCAAAAGCGGCAGATGTTCCAATTATTGTAGCCGTAAATAAAGTTGATAAACCTGGCGCAAATCCAGAACGTGTGATGCAAGAATTAACCGAGCATGGTTTAGTTCCTGAATCATGGGGTGGTGAAACGATTTTTGTTGAGATTTCAGCTAAATTCCAACAAAACTTAGATGAGCTATTAGAAATGATTTTATTAGTTTCAGAAGTTCAAGAATTAAAAGCAGATCCAACTCGTTTAGCATTAGGTACTGTGATTGAAGCTCGTTTAGACAAGAGCAAAGGTCCAGTTGCAACTCTGTTAGTACAAGAAGGAACATTACATGTTGGTGATCCAATTGTAGTTGGAAATACTTTTGGTCGTGTTCGTGTAATGGCGAATGAAATCGGTCGCCGTGTGAAAGTAGCTGGCCCAGCAACTCCAGTTGAAATCACAGGTTTAAATAATGCTCCACAAGCTGGAGATCGTTTTGTTGTCTTTGAAGATGAAAAGACAGCACGTTCTGCTGGTGAAGAGCGTGCAAAACGTGCCGCTGTTGAACAACGTTCAGTAACAAACCGTGTAACGCTTGACAATTTATTTGATAGCTTACAAGAGGGTGAGTTAAAAGAAGTTAACGTTATTATTAAAGCTGATGTACAAGGTTCTGTTGAAGCGTTAGCTGCTAGTTTACAAAAAATTGAAGTGGAAGGCGTTCGTGTGAAGATTATTCATACAGCTGTTGGAGCAATCAATGAAAGTGATATTACGTTAGCTGCAGCAAGTAATGCCATCGTTATTGGGTTTAACGTTCGTCCGACACCACAAGCTAGAATTCAAGCAGAACAAGAAGCTGTTGATATCCGTCTACACCGCATTATCTATAATGCAATTGATGAGATTGAAACTGCAATGAAAGGGATGCTTGATCCTGAATTTGAAGAAAAGATTACTGGTCAAGTTCTTATTCGCGAAACCTTTAAAGTTTCTAAAGTTGGAACGATTGCTGGTGGTTATGTAACAGAAGGCGTGATTAAACGTAGCAGTAGTATTCGTTTAATTCGTGATAGCATTGTTATTTTTGAAGGCGAATTAGCTAGTTTGAAACGTTTTAAAGATGATGCGAAAGAAGTTAAACTTGGATTTGAATGTGGAATCATGATTAAAGATTTCAATGATGTCCAAATGGATGATGTTGTTGAAGCTTATGAAATGGTTGAAATTAAACGTAAATAAATGTAAGAAAAGTTACCTAGTATGTAAAAGCTAGGCAACAACTATTAGAATGAAATGAGGGATTGAATCATGGCAAATCATAGACTTGGTCGTGTTACTCAAGAAGTTCAAAGAGAAGTAAATGATATTTTGAAAAAACGCGTTCGTGATCCGCGCGTACAAGATGTAAATATTACTGATGTACGAGTAACGGGAGATTTACAACAAGCGACAATTTATTATAGTATTTTATCGGATAAAGCTAGTGATGCTGAAAAAGCTCAGGCAGGACTTGAAAAAGCAGCTGGGTTAATTCGTAAAGAGTTAGGTCAACGCTTAACGTTGTATAAAACACCTGAACTTAGCTTCCAACGTGATGAGTCAGTTGCTTATGGCAATCGAATAGATGAATTATTACGTGATTTGAATAAAGAGTAGATAAAAATAAAGTGAGTTACTAATTTTTTGTGATTTAGACAGAAATTAGTAACTCATTTTTTTATTATTTATAAGCTAGAAACTATATTAAGTTAGCTAAAAGTATAGATTTTACTTCCTTTGGCTAAGGAAATAGCAAAAGGTGATTGATATTTTTGATGATGTTAAAAGTAAATGCAAATTATTAATTTGAATACTTCCTTCATCTTTGTGGAGTATCTTCTTTATTAAACTGATTTTCTAATTGATTTAAATCATTTAGTAGAAATTTTATCTGATGTATCAATTAATAGAAAATTATTTTAATTAGAACTAGGTAGTGGCGTCACAATTTGTTATAATAAGTTTGAATTGAAATTTGAAGGAGTTGCAAAAAAATGAGTTTATATGCTTATATTGGAACAGAAAAGGAATTAACCGTAGCTACACCTCAAAATGAAGCAATTGTAGCAATGATTGCTAGAGATACGTTAGATAAGGGTGTCACTGATGATATGGTGTTAAGCTATTTACAAGCTCAATTAGATGATGAAACGATTACATTAGATCAGATTGCTTTTTATGATACTGAAAAAGAAATTGTAGGTGGATTTGAGTTGCTAAATTTGGCCGAATCATCTTTAATAAAAAAACATTTTACAACAAATTATGTATACGAATGTTCAGATTTTCCAGTTTGGGAGCCGATTGAAAATGATACAGAGTCCGCTAGTGAATATAGCGTTCAACAAGTTGAACAATACGAGCAAATGATGGATGAAGCGAGAATGGTGAATCAAGTTCAGCAAGAAGGATTGATGGCCATTTTAGAAACATGTTTTGCAACTACAGATAAGGTTGAATTATACGCTTGTTGGGCTGGAGATGAAGAGGAAAGAGAAGCAAATCGTCGGATTGAAAAATGGGCTATTGTTCAAACAAATCCACTTTTGTTAGATTTGGCCGAAAAAGAATTTTTAGTAATTGAAAAATAGGCTACTTAAAAAGCTAAAGAACAGACAAAGAAGTTAAATTCTTTGAGATTCTTTAGCTTTTTCGTTAGTTAATTTTCTTTTGTAGGAGCGAGAACTTGAATATGACCTTCTAAAACTCTCATCTTTAAAGGCACTTTTTCAGAAGGATCTCCGTCTATTCGAGAACGAACTTCTTTTTTTGTTTTTGGTCCAGTAATTGTTAGTTTTTTTGATTTAATATACGTTAAATTTGGAATTTTTTTAGCATTTCCACTGATAAAGTAAGGGAAGAACTTTAATGAATTTATAAATGAAAGTTCTGGTACAATAAATACGTGAAAATAACCATCATCAATCCGGGCATCTGGGTCTAAAAAAGGAAAACCGCCAGCTGAATTAGTCATAGTAATCAAAACTAATTGGGCAGCACCATTCCATTCATCTGTATCTTCTTGAATTCTTAATGAATAATGTTTATGACGCAATAAAATTTTTCCACCTTTGAATAAAAAGGCAAAAGGACCAAATTTTTGTTTTTCCTTTTGACTAACGGAGAGCGCCGCATCAGCTAAAACACCAATAGTTAATGTGCTAATCATATAAGCCTCATTGACTTGTCCAACATCCATTGGTGTTTTTCCACCCGTTATCAGATTTTTAATAGCATCTTCAATTTTTAGTGGAATTTTTAAAACACGAGCTAAATTATTGACGGTTCCAGCCGGAATGATGCCTAATTTTGGACGCTGTTCATAGGGTGATAGACCACTAACAATGTCGCTAATAGTACCATCCCCACCAATAGAAACAACCAAATCAAACTTCTGTTCAGCAGCCTCCTTGGCAAATTTAGTTGCATCGCTTTCATTTTGTGTACCCATTAGTTTAACTTCGCACTGGGTGTCTTCCTTTTCTAAAAAAATTTTTACTTGCTTTGCAATATTTTCAGATTGGCTTTTACCAGAAGCAGGATTAAATATGAGCATGACATTTTTCATTAAGTCCATCTTCTTTCTACATAAGCGTTAAGTTTTTAATTCGTTAAATACATTATAGAAAAGGCATCTCTTCCAGCATGAGTCATAATACTTGGACTAGCATAGGCAATAAAAAACTCAGCTCCAGGGAAGTTTTTCTTAAAATTAGCAACAATTTCTTCATTAAAAGGAGTTAGACCAATATGTGTAATACCAATTGCTTTAATACCAGCGGTTTTCTTCATATCTTCAATCATTTTATCCACACGTTTTTGCATAGAACGCATGCCACGACCTTTAGTATCAGGTTCTAAACCATTTGGTGTTAAGCGAAGCATTAATTTAATATTTAAGAAGTTTGAGATTTTTCCCATGGTATGACCAATCCGCCCCCCTTTAATTAGATTATCTAAATTAACCACACAAATATAAAGATCTGTTTTATTACGAATAGTATCTAATTTTGCTAAAATTTCAGCTAAGTCAGCGCCAGCCTGCGCCATTTTAGCAGCAGCAATTACTTGAAAAGCCATTGCTCGATCAATGAATTTTGAATCAATAACGGTAATTTTTCCTTTAGTTAAATTAGAAGCTTGGTGAGCCGCTTGTACGGTTCCGCTTAATTTTTCAGTTACATGAATAGATAAAACTTGACTACCATCTGCACTTAATTTTTGATAGGCATCTACAAATGAACCAATCGCTGGTTGTGATGTTTTTGGTAATTCTGTACTAGCATTCATTTTTTCTAAAAATTCTTCTTTAGTAATCGTTTCTTCATCAACGTACACAACACTATCAATCATTGCGTTTAAAGGTACTACGGTAATTTGATATTTTTCAATCTCAGCTTTTGACAACTGAACTGTGGAATCCGTTACAATTTTAATATTCGACATAAGTTACCTCCTTAGATAAATAGACAATGTTAGTGAATTATTCTGAATAAGCTACTCTTGTTAATTCGTTATGGTTTGTTACTATGTGTCATTATTGATTAGTGAGTAATTATTCAGTCAGCTAACTGCCTACTTTCTAAGAATAACAAATTTTCCATTAAAAAGACATCAAAATTATTTAAAACAAGGATACTTTAGCCAAAATTTAAGAATCGAAAGTTTAATGATTTTCAGAACTATGTTATAATTGTATGGTTATGAAAAGAAAGTAGGGGTGTATCGTGGAAGGAATTCTCCCACTGTGGAAAGAGCGTGGCATGACAAGTCATGATTGCGTCTTTAAATTAAGAAAAATTTTGCAAACTAAAAAAATTGGACATACTGGTACCTTAGATCCAGATGTGGATGGCGTATTGCCTATTTGTGTAGGTCGAGCTACTAAAGTTGTTGAATATATGATGGAGACTGGAAAAGCGTATATTGGTGAAATTACGCTGGGCTATTCTACTACGACAGAAGACAAAAGTGGTGAAGTTGTAGCGACTAAACGTGTTTTAGTTCCGCCAACACTGTCAGCTATCGATCAAATGATGTTAAATATGGAAGGGATTATTACTCAAATTCCACCGATGTACTCAGCTGTAAAGGTAAATGGCAAACGATTGTATGAATATGCTCGGAATGGTGAGACAGTGGAACGTCCTAAACGTCAAGCTAACATAAAAAAATTCATTAGAACAACTGAACCAGTTTTTAATGAAATTGAAGGAACAGTGAGTTGGCGTTTTGAAGTAGAATGTGGCAAAGGAACTTATGTCCGGACACTTGCTGTTGATTTAGGTGAAGCGTTAGGCTATCCAGCACATATGTCAGACTTAACACGAATTTTAAGCGGTTCGTTTAAAGCGGGAGATTGTGTGACCTTAGCGCAAGTTCAGGAAGCTGTAGATCAACAAACCATGGATACAAAATTATTTCCTTTAGAATATGGTTTAAAAGAATTGCCGTCTATTGAAATTTCTTTTGCAGTCTGGCAAAAAGTGAAAGATGGAGCGGTTTTATTGAAAAATGATTACGCTGAAATTCCATCTATGCCGTTTGTTGTAACCTACGAAGGTCAAGCATGTAGTATTTATAATGAGCATCCTAGCAAACCAGAACTTTTAAAACCTGTTAAAGTTTTAAGAAATGAAATTGGATAAGGAGTATCAGAATATGAAAGTTATTGAAATTCATCATCCCTATGACATGAATCAAATTCCTCAAGAAGATATTGTTTTAGCAATGGGCTTTTTTGATGGGGTTCATTTAGGTCATCAGAAAGTCATTAAAACAGCAAAAAAAATTGCCAATGAAAAAAAATTGAAATTAGCCGTTATGACATTTAATCAACATCCATCAATTGTGTTTCAAAAAATTGATCCGGATAAAATGAATTATTTGTCAACTCTTGAACGTAAAGAGGAATTGATGGCTGATTTAGAAGTAGATATTTTTTATATTATTGAGTTCACATCAAGTTTTGCTAGTTTACCGCCAGTCGATTTTGTCAATCAGTATATGGTTGATTTACATGCTAAAGTAGTGGTAGCAGGTTTTGATTACACTTATGGACCTAAAGAAATTGCAGATATGGATCATTTGCCTAAATATGCAGACAATCGTTTTGAAGTAGTTGTGATTGAAAAACAAACAACTGAAGATCAAAAGATTAGTTCTACTCGTATTCGTAAAGAGTTAGCTGAAGGCAATATGGAAACGACCAATGCGTTATTAGGTTATGCTTATCAAGTGCCAGGACGAGTAGTTCATGGAGATGCTAGAGGTCGTTTATTAGGTTTTCCAACTGCAAATATTCAAGTAGTGAGTGGTGTTCGTTTACCAAAAGCAGGAATCTATGCTGTTAAAATTAAACTTGGTCATCAATGGCATATTGGAATGGCATCAATTGGATATAATATTACATTTGGCGATAATCGTCCAATGACAGTTGAAGTCTATATTTTAGACTTTAATGAAGATATTTATGGAGAACAGGTGGAAGTTGCGTGGTATCACCATTTACGTGATGAATTAAAATTTGATTCTGTTGAGGATTTAATCAAACAGCTAAAACAAGATGAGTTAGATACAGCAAACTATTTTAAAGGAAAATAATAAAATAGAGAATCCTTGAAAAAGGATTCTTTTTCTTTATCAATCATTGATGTTGATTAAGCTGACATAATTAAAATTACAAATACATTTAAGTGAGATAGGATCTTCAAATAAGCGAATATAAGATTATACAAAAATATGTTACACTATTAAGTAGTGAACATAGCTTGTAAAAGTGTTAGATAGATTTTAATTTTGGAGGCTATAAAATGTTAGATCAGAGAAAAGTGAAGGATAATAGTACGGCAGCGTACATCCATATACCATTTTGTGAACATATTTGTTTTTACTGTGACTTTAATAAAGTTTTCTTAGAAGGCCAACCAGTAGATGAATATGTTGATTTATTGCTAAGAGAAATGCAGTTAACAATGGCACAACAAAAAAACGAAAAGATTGAAACTATTTATGTTGGAGGAGGAACTCCTACAACGTTAAATGAGCAACAATTAGACCGACTTTTAACAGGAATGAAGGAAATATTACCTTTTCAATTAGGCAATGAATTTACCTTTGAAGCGAATCCAGGTGATTTATCTGTTGAAAAATTAAAGGTTTTGCATGATCATGGTGTCAATCGGTTAAGTATGGGAGTTCAATCATTTAACGATGATTTATTGAAAAAAATTGGGCGCATTCACCGCGTTTCAGACGTGTATCAATCTATCGCCAACGCGCGACAAGTTGGTTTTGAAAATATTAGTATTGATCTAATTTATCGTTTGCCTGGTCAAACAGAAGCGGATTTTCAAGATAGTTTGGAAAAAGCCTTAGCCTTAGATTTGCCACATTATTCAACGTATTCATTGATCTTAGAAAATAAAACAATTTTTTATAATTTAATGCGTCAAGGGAAATTACCTTTGCCTACGGAGGATGCGGAAGCGAATATGTACCAGATGGCGATTGACCAAATGGCTGCCAAAGGACGTAAACAATATGAGATTAGCAATTATGCGTTACCAGGTTTTGAATCACAACATAATTTGATCTATTGGAAAAATGAAAAATATTATGGATTTGGTGCTGGAGCCCATGGCTATCTTGAAGGACATCGTTATCAAAATAATGGTCCAATTCAACATTATTTAAAACCATTAAGAGAAAATAAATTGCCAATTTTAAGAAGCCAAGAACTTTCTCTTGAAGAAAAAGTTGAAGAGGAGCTATTTTTAGGTTTGCGTAAATTGCAAGGGGTCAATATTGCTCACTTTTTTGATAAATTTCAACAATCTATTTTTTCAATTTATGGTGAAATCATTAATGAGCTAGTGGCCGATGGACTAGTAGAAGTTACAGAAGAATGGCTACGTTTAACACCTAGAGGGAAATTTTTAGGAAATGAAGTTTTTCAAGCCTTTTTATTGAGTGATGGAGATCAGAAAAATAAGTAAAAAGATGGAGTTGATTGTCAAATGGAGAGTCATGAATTTTATTTGAAACGCTGTATTGAAGTTTCGAGAAATGCACGTCAACATGGAAATACACCTTTTGGAGCATTATTAATTGATGCTCAGGGTACTATTTTGATGGAACAAGAAAATATTGAAATTACTGAAAATATTTGTACTGGACATGCAGAAACCTCTTTAGCAGCAAGAGCTTCTCAGGAATACTCAAAGGAATTTCTGTGGGAGTGTACTTTGTACACCACGGCTGAGCCTTGTGCGATGTGTACTGGAACTATTTATTGGGGAAACATTGGAAAAATTGTGTTTGCCATGACTGAAAAACGTTTATTGGAATTAACTGGGGATGATGATCAAAATCCAACGTTAAATTTACCAAGTAGTGAGATTATTGCTCGCGGTCAAAAGGCGATTGAAGTCGTTGGTCCATTTCCAAGTTTGGAAGAAGAGGCGGCAGCAGTTCATCAAGGATATTGGAATTAAAGGAAAGATTTGTTAGCAGATGATGCTAATGAGTCTTTTTTATTTTTCGTTAAAAATGCATAAAAGTAATAAATATACATAAAAAAAGCTTATAAAGCTTAAAAAATTCAATAAATAGTATAAAAAACCATTTTTAATCTTGTTTTAATCTTTTGTTAGTGCTATGATACAGTCATATTTAAATGAGTATGAAAATGAGGAGTGGAAAAGTATATGACAAAAGAAAAAATTGTATTAGCTTATTCAGGTGGATTAGATACTTCAGTTGCAATTAAATGGTTACTAGAAGAAGGATACGATGTTATTGCATGTTGCTTAGACGTTGGTGAAAGAAAGAACTTAGATTTTATTAAAGAAAAAGCTTTAGCAATGGGAGCTTCCGCGTCATATACAATTGATGCAAAAGAAGAGTTTGCTATGGATTTTGCTTTAGTCGCTTTACAAGCTCATACTTACTATGAAGGGAAGTATCCGTTGATTTCCGCTTTATCTCGTCCCTTGATTGCTAAAAAATTAGTAGAAATTGCTGAAAAAGAGCAAGCAACAGCTATTGCTCATGGTTGTACTGGAAAAGGCAATGACCAAGTTCGATTTGAAGTGGCGATTCACTCATTGGCACCAAGCATCAAAGTGATTGCTCCAGTTCGTGAGTGGAAATGGTCAAGAGAAGAAGAGATTAAGTATGCACAAAAGCATGAAATACCAGTACCGATTGATTTAGATAATCCGTTTTCAATTGACCAAAATCTTTGGGGGAGAAGCAATGAATGTGGTGTTTTAGAAAATCCATGGATTGCACCACCAGAAGAAGCTTATGAACTAACAGCTAGTTTGGAAACAACACCTGATACACCTGATATTATTGAGCTTGAATTTGCTGAGGGAGTTCCAATTGCAATTGACGGCAAAACCTACTCACTATCAGACTTAATTATTGAATTAAATCAAGTTGCTGGAAAGCACGGTGTGGGTCGGATTGATCATATTGAGAATCGGTTGGTTGGAATTAAATCTCGTGAAGTTTACGAAGCACCAGGGGCAGTTACATTAATGACAGCTCATAAGGAATTAGAAGATTTAACTTTTGTTCGTGATATTGCTCATTTTAAACCATTAATTGAACAAAAAATCACTGAGATGATCTACAACGGATTGTGGTTTAATCCTTTAACAGAAGCCTTATTAGCTTTTTTAAAAACTACACAAAAATATGTAAATGGTACAGTTCGGGTAAAATTATTCAAGGGACATGCCATTGTTGAAGGGAGAAAATCAGCTAATTCATTGTATAATGAAGAGCTAGCGACATATACATCAGCAGATACATTTGATCAAGATGCCGCAGTTGGCTTTATTAAGTTGTGGGGGTTGCCTACACAAGTTAGTGCGGAGGTTTTGAATAAAATTAAGTGAAAATGAGGTGAGTAAATGAGCAATAAATTATGGGGTGGTCGTTTTGAAGAACAAAGTGAAGCGTGGGTGGATCAATTTGGCGCATCAATAGAGTTTGACCAAAAATTAGCTAAAGAAGATCTGTTAGGTAGCTTGGCTCATGTAAAAATGCTTGGGAAATGTCAGATTATTCAAGCAGAGGAAGCAGAGGAAATTCGCAAAGGTTTGGAAAGACTATTCACAAAACTTGAGAATAATCAATTAACTTTTACAGTATCCAATGAAGATATTCATTTAAATATGGAGAAATTATTGTATGAGGAAATTGGGGAAGTTGCGGGGAAATTGCATACAGCCAGAAGTCGAAATGATCAAGTTGCGACGGATATGCATTTGTATCTGAAATATCAAGTAATTGCGATCAATGAAGTGTTAAGTGAATTATTAACCACTTTGGTGAATAAAGCCGAAGCCAATATTAACGTAATTATGCCTGGTTATACTCATTTACAACATGCACAACCAATTTCGCTAGGTCATCATTTAATGGCGTATCATAGTATGTTCCAGCGAGATCTTGAGCGACTTGAGGAAAGTTTAAAACGAATTGATCTTTCACCTCTTGGTTCTGCGGCATTAGCAGGCACAACCTTTCCTATTGACCGTTACTATACAGCAGAATTATTAGGCTTTTCTGATATTTATGCAAATAGTTTGGATGGTGTAAGTGATCGTGATTTTATTCTCGAATTTCTGAGTAATAGTAGTATTTTAATGATGCACTTATCGCGTTTTTGTGAAGAGATTATTTTATGGACAAGTCATGAATTTCAATTTGCAACGCTAACGGATGCATTTTCAACAGGAAGTTCGATTATGCCACAAAAGAAAAATCCAGATATGGCGGAATTGATTCGTGGCAAAACAGGGCGTGTTTACGGCAATTTATTTAGCTTGTTAACGGTTTTAAAAGGACTTCCATTAGCTTATAATAAAGATTTACAAGAAGATAAGGAAGGGATGTTTGATACAGTTTCAACGGTGTTGCAAAGTCTTAAGATTTTTAATGGAATGTTAGCAACTATGACTTTTAATGAAGAGATTATGAAAGATGCAACGCAAAAAGATTTCTCTAATGCGACAGAGTTAGCCGATTATTTAGCGACAAAAGGGATTCCGTTTAGACAAGCTCATGAAATTGTCGGGAAATTAGTCTTAGATTGCACGAAAAAAGGCATTTATCTGCAAGATGTATCTTTGGCAGAATATCAAGCAGTGGCTTCTGTTATTGAAGCTGATATTTATAAATTTTTAGCTTCGGAAACTGCTGTGGCTAGACGGAATTCAGCAGGTGGTACAGGGTTTGCTGAAGTGGAAAAAGCGATAGCAGCAGCTAAAAAATAGTTGAATAAAAGGTCACTTGGCTAAATCAGCAAGTGGCATTTTTTTGTTGCTTTTGTTAAGGTTGTAGGAGTAAGATGATTGAATGAAAAGGAATGATACAATATGGATAAACAAGAAATTCAAATAGACTGGGCCCGCTCTAAATACTTAGTTATGGCTCATTCTCAAACACACTATAATCAAATGCGCCAACTTTTTAAAGAACAAAAGACAATTTATGAATTTGAGGAAAAGTATATCAAATTACGAGCAGAGGCTTTAAAACATGAAATAACAACAGGTGCATTTACTAACACGGCGCAACATATGTGGGGCTATTTTAAAAAAATGGCTAGTTTAGAAGAAAAAGAAACCGTTCAGGAAAATATCCAAGATGTTGAATTTAATCGAATTGAACAAGAGATTGTTCTGCAAAATTTACGAATGTTAGCTATGAAATATCAAGTCGATTACTTATTAAATTCCTACTTTTTATTTAATGAAAATCCATTAAAAACTAACTAAACTATACCTATTTATATGAAAGAGGTTATCACTATGAGAATGTATACATTATGTTTTTTAAAAAGAAATGATGAGATATTGTTGCTAAATCGTCAAAAAAATCCTTGGATGGGACGCTGGAATGGCGTAGGTGGCAAAATAGAAATAGGAGAAACACCTTTAGAATGTGCAGTTCGTGAGATATATGAAGAAACAGAGATTAAACTTGCTGATAATGATATTTTTTATGGGGGACAAATGACCTGGTTTGAAGATGGTAAGTTAACTGGTGGGTTGGAATTGTACGGTGCAGAACTTGATTTTGACTTTATTTATACAGTTCCTCAGGCAACACGGGAAGGAATTCTAGATTTCAAGAAAATTGATTGGATTTTTACTACTGGAAATAAAGGAATGCCAGATAATATTCCGTTTATCTTAAATGAATTGTTGAAAAAAGATGAAAAACAACGTTTTATCTGTTATTTTGAAGCGGGCATCTTTCAATCTATTGAAAAAGCACCATGGTAGAATGTTAATTAAGTAGCTAGAGAAATCTTTGTTTTAAGGGATATCATTTGTTTGAGTATTCAACCATTGTTATACTTTAGCTAAATCAACTGGAGGTGGATACTGAATGAATTTTATAATAGCTTTAATCCCTGCCTTAATGTGGGGAATCCAGCCATTAGTTGTTGCTAAAACCGATGGAAATGCTAAACAGCAATTATTAGGTTCCTCAATGGGAACACTTGTGTTGGCAACCGGTGCTTTATTTATTCAAGCTCCACATTATACACCGACTATTTTAATTGCTAGCTTCTTTTCAGGTGTTTTTTGCGGTATTGGTCAGATGAATCAATTTAGCTCTTATGAGAAGGTTGGGGTTTCATTTGCGCAACCAATTTTAACAGCTATTCAATTGATAGGAACAACTCTTTTTGGATTTTTAATCTTTCATGAATGGACTCATGCATGGCAGATTATTTTAGGTACCTCCGCATTGGGCTGTATTATTGTTGGTGCAACCTTTACTTCTAAAAAAGAGAATCCTATAAAAGTATCAGAGAAAAGCAAATTAAGTGCCGCAGTCACCATGTTGTTATCAGGTGGAAGTCTTGTTTTGTATGTTGTGATTACGAAGTTTTTTGGTATTAGTGGTTGGGATGCAATTCTGCCACAAGCAGTTGGTATTTTTGTGACAGCCTTATTCTTGACCCGTAAAGATAAAGCACAGCAATTTACAAAGGCAACATACTTAAATATTCTTCCAGGTGTGATCTGGTCACTAGGAAATTTAGCTTTACTATTTTCAAATCAGTTAGTTGGCGTGACAACTGGGTTTACATTTTCCCAGATGGGTGTTGTGATTTCAACATTAGGTGGTTTAGTCTTATTTAAGGAAAAGAAAACTAAAAAAGAGTTAAAATTTATTTATCTTGGTGTCTGTTTAGTCGTTCTTGGAGGCGTCTTAATTGGAGTAGCTAAAGGTTAAATGGACGTAAACTAAAAAATCCGACTAAGTATGTAGAAATGGCTACATACTTAGTTGTATTTTTTAAAATTAAGCAAAAAAAGTAAAAAAAATGATGGTATTTCATTGACAATGTTTAGGTTATTTGGTAAATTAATACTTGTATTAGCACTCATTGATGTTAAGTGCTAAAAAGAGGTGATATGCATGCTAACAGAAAGACAGATTTTAATACTAAGTTCAATCATTCGATTGTATACAGACTATGGAAATCCTGTTGGTTCCAAAACATTGATGAATGAAGCTGGCTTAAACTTCAGTTCTGCTACTATTCGGAATGAGATGGGACATCTGGAAGAGTTAGGTTTTATTCAAAAAACACATTCTTCATCTGGACGTATTCCATCAATAAAAGGGTACCGTTTTTATGTAGACTATCTTGTACATCCTGATCAAGTAACTGCTAAAGATATTGCGATTATCAAGTCTTCCTTTGGAAATGATTTTCATGAGCTAGACGAGATTGTTGCTGAATCAGCAGAAGTCTTATCGCAATTAACAAGTTATACAGCAATTACTTTAGGACCTGAATTAAAGGACAGTAAGCTAACCGGTTTTCGTTTGGTCCCTTTAAGCGACGTTCAAGTAATGGCGATCTTAGTAACAGACAAAGGTCATGTTGAAAATCAGATTTTTAACTTGCCGAAGAATATTGACGGATATGAATTGGAAAAGATTGTTCGTATTTTCAATGATCAGTTAGTGGGACATCCGCTAGTTGAAGTTTATCAAAAATTGAAAACAGACATTCCTTTTCTACTTCAAAAATACATTCGAACTCCAGTCGGAATTATCGATGTAGTGGACAATATCATTACCCGTGCAGCTCAAGATCGTGTATTTGTTAGAGGACGGATGAATATTCTAGACTTTAATGAAACGATGGATGTAGAAAAATTTAAATCAATTTATACCTTAATGGATGGTAGTCCTGATTTAGCTAGTTTAATCAGTCAAAGTCAGCAAGGAATTGAAGTTAGGATTGGACAAGAAATGCAAAATGACTTGTTTCAAGATTTTAGCTTGATTACAGCAAGTTACGATGTATTAGGTCATGGTTCCGGAACTATTGCATTATTGGGACCAACTAGTATGCCTTACTCTAGAATGATTGGTTTAGTAGATGTTTTCCGCAACGAGCTTTCACAAAAAATGATCGATTACTATCGCTCGATGGAAGAATAACGAAAAGGGGAATTTAATGTGACTAAAGAAAACAACAACGAAGAAGTAGTAGAAGAACTTCAAAATGAGACGGATTCACAAGAAATACTTGAAAATGAAGAGCTAGTTGAGGTGGATGAATTAGCTGAAACTAAAGTTGCTTTGGATGAAATGGAAGATCGGTACTTACGTTTACAGGCTGAATTAGCAAATATGCGTAAACGTGGTCAAAAAGAGCGAGAAGATGCAGCTAAGTATCGTTCGCAAAGTTTAGCTACGGAATTACTGCCAGTGATTGATAACTTAGAACGCGCAATGGCTACTGATATTGACGATGCACAAGCTGAAGGATTGAAAAAAGGGCTAGAAATGGTCATGACAACTTTCAGAACGGCATTGAAAAATGAAGGAATCGAAGAAATCAATCCGGTAAACGAGGCTTTTGATCCAAATTATCATCAAGCTGTTCAAACCCAACCAGTAGAAGAGGGACAAGCATCAGATACGATTGTCACTGTTTTACAAAAGGGATATGTTTTAAAAGATCGTGTACTACGACCAGCAATGGTTATTGTTGCACAATAATAGTAATGTAGTGTATTCACTGAGAAATCAGTTAGAATCAATAAAATTGTTTATAATCGAAGTAAAAAAATAAATAGTAAAGAGGGAATTTAAAATGAGTAAAATTATTGGTATTGACTTAGGAACAACAAACTCTGCAGTTGCAGTCTTAGAAGGCGGAGAAGCAAAAATTATTGCAAATCCAGAAGGTAACCGTACAACTCCTTCAGTAGTTTCATTTAAAAATGGTGAAATTCAAGTTGGGGAAGTTGCAAAACGTCAAGCAGTTACCAACCCAAATACAATTAGTTCAGTAAAACGCCATATTGGTGAAGCTGGTTATTCAATTGAAATGGAAGGCAAAAAATATACAGCTCAAGAAATTTCAGCGATGATTCTACAATACCTAAAAGGTTTTGCTGAAGATTATCTTGGTGAAAAAGTAGAAAAAGCTGTTATTACAGTTCCTGCTTATTTCAATGATGCACAACGTCAAGCAACAAAAGATGCTGGTAAAATTGCTGGTTTAGAAGTAGAACGTATCGTTAACGAACCAACTGCAGCAGCATTAGCATATGGTTTAGATAAAACAGATAAAGACGAAAAAGTTTTAGTATTTGACTTAGGTGGTGGTACATTTGACGTATCTATCCTTGAATTAGGCGATGGTGTCTTTGATGTATTAGCAACTGCTGGTGATAACAAACTTGGTGGAGATGACTTTGATAACAAAATCATTGACCACATGGTTGCAGAATTCAAAAAAGAAAATGCTATTGACTTATCTAAAGACAAGATGGCTGTTCAACGTCTGAAAGACGCTGCTGAAAAAGCGAAAAAAGACTTATCAGGCGTAACGTCAACTCAAATCAGCTTACCATTTATTACTGCTGGTGATGCAGGTCCATTACACTTAGAAATGACTTTAACTCGTGCTAAATTTGATGAGTTAACTCATGATTTAGTTGATCGTACAAAAGTTCCGGTTCGTCAAGCACTTAAAGATGCTGGTTTAACTGCAAGTGATATTGATGAAGTGATCTTAGTTGGTGGTTCAACACGTATTCCTGCTGTTGTTGAAGCAGTTAAAAAAGAAACAAACCAAGAACCTAACAAATCAGTGAATCCAGATGAAGTAGTAGCAATGGGTGCTGCGATTCAAGGTGGAGTTATTACTGGTGATGTTAAAGATATCGTGTTACTTGATGTAACGCCTTTATCATTAGGAATTGAAACAATGGGTGGCGTGTTCACTAAATTAATCGACCGCAACACAACAATTCCAACAAGTAAATCACAAGTATTCTCTACAGCGGCAGACAATCAACCAGCAGTAGATGTACACGTGTTACAAGGTGAACGTCCAATGGCAGCAGATAACAAAACTTTAGGTCGCTTCCAATTAACGGATATCCCTGCAGCTCCACGTGGTGTTCCACAAATCGAAGTATCATTTGATATCGATAAAAACGGGATTGTAAATGTACGTGCAAAAGATTTAGGAACTCAAAAAGAACAAACTATTACAATCAAATCTTCATCAGGTTTATCAGACGACGAAATCGAACGTATGGTAAAAGACGCTGAAGCAAATGCTGAAGCTGATAAAGCTCGTAAAGAAGAAGTAGATTTACGCAATGATGTAGATCAATTGCTATTCTCAGTTGATAAAACATTGACTGAATTAGAAGGAAAAGTTGATGCTGACGAAGTGAAAAAAGCAGAAGAAGCTCGTGATGAATTAAAAGCAGCTGTTGAAGCAAATGACATCGAAGGTATGAAAACTAAACGTGATGCATTGAATGAAATCGTTCAAGCATTAACTGTTAAATTATATGAACAAGCTGCACAACAACAAGCTGAAGAAAATCCAGAAGCTGCACAAGGCGGAGCAGATGATGTTGTAGATGCTGATTTTGAAGAAATCGACGAAGAAAAATAAGCTCAACTAATTAAATGCTCCAAGAAGGAAAGCCAAGGCAAAACGCTTTTGGCTTTTTCTTCTAGGATGTGGTATGCTTTTAAAGAATAATCGACAAACAAGCGAAATTAAATGAAATTTGCATGTGTACGATGGAGGGAAATAAATGGCAAAAAGAGATTATTATGAAGTTCTTGGTGTTTCTAAAGGTGCAGGCGACGATGAGATCAAAAAAGCTTATCGTAAATTATCAAAGAAATACCATCCAGATATTAATAAAGAAGCTGGAGCAGAAGATCAATTTAAAGAAATTGCTGAAGCTTATGAAGTTCTTAGTGATGCACAAAAACGTGCAGCTTACGATCAATATGGTCATGCAAGTACAGACCCTAACTTTGGCGGTGGAGGCTTTGGTGGCGGAGGCTTTGGTGGTTTTGGCGGAAGTAGCGCAGGCTTCGGAGGCGGATTTGAAGATATTTTTGAATCTTTCTTCGGAGGCGGTGGGCGTTCACAAAATCCAAATGCTCCTCGTCAAGGAGATGATTTACAATATACGCTAAATCTTAAATTTGAAGAAGCGATTTTTGGAAAAGAAGTGCCGATCACGTATAACCGTGAAGACGTTTGTGAAACGTGTCATGGGAATGGTGCTAAACCAGGAACTGATCCAGTTACCTGTTCAAAATGTCATGGTGCGGGTTCCTTAAACGTTGAACGTAATACACCGCTTGGCCGTGTAATGACGCGTCAAACTTGTGATGTTTGTCATGGTACTGGTCAAGAAATTAAAGAAAAATGTCCAACGTGTCATGGTTCAGGTCATGTAAAAGAACGTCATAATGTTAAAGTTACCGTTCCTGCTGGAGTGGAAGATGGCCAACAAATGCGTTTACAAGGACAAGGAGAAGCTGGTATTAACGGCGGACCGCATGGTGATTTATTTGTTGTCTTCCGAGTTGAAGAAAGTGATATCTTCGATCGTGATGGCTCAGAAATTTATTATGATTTACCAATTAGCTTTGTTCAAGCAGCTTTAGGTGATGAAATCGAAGTTCCAACGGTTCATGGAAAGATTAAGTTAAAAGTCCCAGCTGGTACACAAACTGGAACAAATTTCCGTCTAAAAGGCAAAGGTGCACCTAAGTTACGTGGTACAGGTAATGGTGATCAACATGTCAAAGTTCAGTTGATTACACCTAAAAATCTTTCTGAAAAACAAATGAAGGCAATGCGTGATTTTGCTGAAGCTAGTGGTATTGAAGTTGAGGAACAAGAAGGCAATATTTTTGAAAAAGTCAAAGATGCCTTTAAGTCAGATAATAAAAAGAAACGTAAATAAAAATTAAAGTTATGAAGCTTAAGAAATATTTTAGGCTTCATAGCTTTTTTATTTGCAAAAATAGTGTGAATTAGATTTGCTGAAACAGCGAACTTTTCTTGTATTTAAGGCGTTTCATTGGTATAATTTACAATGACACTTTTTACTAATTAACCGAGCTTTTATTTGTTAGTAAAAATAGAAATTTAAAAATGATAAAAACTAAAAATTCTTAGTTTTTTTGACTTAATAAAGAAAGTAGGCAACTTACTCAATGAATAAAGAGGAAATGAAAATTCGCCAATCGAGAATTAGAAACTTTTCGATTATCGCGCATATCGATCATGGTAAATCAACATTAGCCGATCGAATTTTAGAAAAAACCGATACGGTGGCTAATCGTGATATGCAAGCACAACTTTTGGATTCAATGGATTTAGAAAGAGAACGTGGTATTACAATTAAATTAAATGCTGTTGAGCTAACCTATACAGCTCAAGACGGGTTAGATTATACCTTCCATCTAATTGATACACCAGGACATGTGGATTTTACTTATGAGGTTTCTCGTAGTTTAGCGGCATGTGAAGGGGCAATTTTAGTTGTCGATGCAGCACAAGGAATTGAAGCTCAGACGTTAGCCAATGTTTATTTGGCATTAGATAATGAGTTAGAAATTATTCCAGTAATTAACAAAATTGATTTACCAGCGGCTGATCCAGAACGTGTTCGTGGCGAGATTGAGGACGTAATTGGTATTGATGCTAGCGAAGCAGTTTTGGCTAGTGCAAAAGCGGGAATCGGTATTGAAGATATTCTAGAACAGATTGTAGCCAAAGTTCCTGCACCAACTGGTGATTTAGATGCACCATTGAAGGCATTAATCTTTGATTCAGTTTATGATTCTTATCGTGGTGTCATTTTAAATGTTCGAGTAATGGATGGGACCGTGAAACCAGGCGATAAAATTAAAATGATGAGTAACGGTGCAATCTTTGAAGTGGCAGAAGTAGGAATTTTCTCACCGAAAACGATTAAACGTGACTTTTTAATGGTAGGAGATGTTGGGTACGTCACTGCCAGTATTAAAACAGTTCAAGATACACGAGTTGGGGATACGATTACATTAGCCGAAAACCCGGCAAGTGAAGCTTTACCAGGTTATCGGAAAATGAATCCAATGGTTTATTGTGGTCTTTATCCAATTGATTCTTCTCGCTATATAGAATTACGTGAAGCATTAGAACGTTTACAATTAAATGATGCGGCATTGCAATTTGAACCAGAAACATCACAAGCATTAGGCTTTGGTTTCCGTTGCGGATTCTTAGGATTATTGCATATGGATGTTATTCAGGAGCGTTTAGAGCGTGAATTTGATTTAGATTTAATCACAACTGCACCATCTGTAATTTACCATGTAAACTTAACCGATGGCTCACAAATAATCGTAGATAATCCAGCAGAAATGCCAGAGCAAGGTGTGATTGACTCAGTAGAAGAGCCTTATGTAAAAGCAAGTATTATGGTGCCTAATGATTATGTTGGGGCAGTTATGGAAATTGCTCAGCGTAAACGTGGTGAATTTATTACAATGGACTATTTAGATGAGTTCCGTGTAAATGTTGTTTATGAAATTCCTCTATCAGAAATTGTCTATGATTTCTTTGATAAATTGAAATCTAGTACTAAAGGGTATGCTTCATTAGACTATGATTTAATTGGATACCGTGTGAGCAAGCTTGTGAAGATGGAAATTATGTTAAATAGTGAAAAAGTCGATGCTCTTAGTTTTATTGTCCATCGTGATTTTGCTTATGAACGTGGGAAAATAATTGTTGAAAAATTAAGAGCTTTAATTCCACGTCAACAATTTGAAGTGCCAATTCAAGCAGCGATTGGAAATAAAATTCTTTCCCGTTCAACCATTAAAGCCTTACGTAAAAATGTATTGGCTAAATGTTACGGTGGAGATATTTCACGTAAACGTAAATTATTAGAAAAGCAAAAAGAAGGTAAAAAACGAATGAAACAAATCGGTTCCGTTGAAGTTCCTCAGGAAGCCTTCATGGCCGTTCTGAAAATGGATGACGAACAACCTAAGAAGTAGCAAGGGTTTGTTTGGAAATGAATTGAAAATAAACGTAGAATTCTGTATTTTGCCAACATTTTGCCAACATGAGTTTAAGATGTTGGCAATTTTTATTTTTTAAACATCGATTTGTCTTCTTCTTTTTCTCATTTTTTCTTCAAGTAAATTAACTGTTTCACTTTCAATTTTCTTTGTAATATGAGAATAGGTATCCATAGTTGTAGAGATACGGGAATGTCCTAATCTTTCTTGAACTGCTTTATCTTTTGCTCCTTCTTCCATTAACATAGTTGCATGAGTGTGACGAAGAGAATGGAAGTTAAAGATTATCCCTAATTTTTTTTTAATGTTGGTACAAGACCATTTGATACTATTTGGAGTAACAGGTTCACCATTTTCTTTAGTACATACATAGTTTGATTCATGATAAAATTGACCAAATTTGAGTTTATTTTCACTTTGTCTTTTTCGTTGCTCTTTTAAATCATGTACTAAAATGTCTCCGATTTGAATTGTACGATATGAGGATTGTGTTTTAGGAGTTCCAATTTGATAACTATTTGGACCATTAATCATTATTTTTTCTATTGTAATAGTAGATTCATTTAAGTCGATACAGTCCCACGTCAAACCACAGACTTCTCCACGGCGCATCCCAGTATAGAAGCCCAACTGCAAAGGTATATAAAAGGAATTAGTAGGGGGAATAAAGTCTAAAATTTTAAAGTATTCCTCAAGTGTAATTATTTTTAGCATATCCCGATCTTTCTTTTCTCGATTATCAAATTTTGGCATTTCAACATAATTCATTGGATTTTCTTTTATTAATTGCCATGGAAAGACAGCTTTTTTTAAAGCGTTTTTTAAAACAGTCACAACAATCGAAAGCGTTCTTTGAGAGTAATTTTTGTCAAATTCTAAATTAAGCAACTCTTGAAGTTTTTCAGGACCAATTGTTTTTAATCTATATTTTCCAATGTAAGGGTTAATGTGTTTATCAATAATATTTCTGTAATTAAGTTGGGTATTGTATTTTAAGTTTTTCTCTACATAATTTTTAAACCAGTAATCAAAATAATCTGCTACACTCATTGCTGTTAGTTCTTTTCTTATGCCAGCTGTTTCATAATCTTTTAGGGCTTCACGTAAAGCTTTGTTTGCTTCTGCAAAAGTTTTTCCTCCAACACGTTCAATCCGTTTTCTTTTTCCATCAATTGATGCAGCCTCAAAGGAATAGTACCAGTTATTTCCGCGTTTTCTTATATTTCCTTCCATGCCGAATCTCTCCTTTCAAAGTACGATAATTTAAATTTATATAGCTGAAGCTAGTTAAATAATGCTTGAATTCCGTATTTATTTAGCTAAAATGCGAATGTATGTTCTTTATTGCTTTTAAAGAAAAGCCCGAAGGCTAGTCTTTATTTATTTAGATTTGTAATTGCATAGTCAGCTTCTTCTGGAGTAAATCTTGAACCATACTCAGAAGTTAATTGATCCCTAATTGCCTCAGGAGACATAGCCATTGTATCCTGATAATATTTAGCAGTTTTAAGAGCATTTGCATTCCAATCTGCTTGAATATTATCAATAGCATATTGTCCAGCTTCAGGAGAAAATTGTCCGCCATATTCAGAAGTTAACTGGTCATATATCCCCATACGGGACATGTTCATTGAATTAGCGTAATATTCAGCTGATTTTAAAGCAGACTTGTATTCAGCTGGAGCATTTGCGACTGCTTCTTCAGCTCTTTTTTCCGCTTCTTTTTGTTCGGATTCAGCTTGTGCTTTAGCTTGAGATTCTGCAGCAAGTTTATCGTCAGCTTCTTTTTTTATCCTATCTTGTTCAGCTTTAGCTTCGGCTGCAAGTTTATCGTCAGCTTCTTTTTTTATTCGGTTTTCTTCTTGGGTTTGCCTAACTTGTTCGCCAATTAGTCTATTTTTTTCAGCCTCAGCCGTTTTCTTTTCTTCAAAATCTTTGTCTAAAGGAAGAATTGTAATTTTAGCTTTTTTTGTCCCAGCTTTAATTATTAATGATTGTTCCTTCAAAGTACCATTTACTTTTAAATTAAAATTACCATCAGAATCAACTTCCGATAGTTCTATATCATTACCATCTTCATCTTCAACAGCCACTGAACCTTTACCAGTAAACTTTCCAGTAATATAGACATAACCTTGGAAATCTTCGTTAGGATCCATTTCTTTTTCATTAACTGTTAATGTTTCTGTAACCGCTTTTTGTTTCTCGTGGTAACTAGCACTTTTTTTGTCATCAGAAGTTTTTGGCAATGCAATGAAACCTACTATGATAAATGCAAACGATATACCAAGTATTATAGAGTTCCGTTTTGTTTTTGAATTCTTTTTAAACGCTCCAATAATAAATAAAACAATACTAGCTAAAAAACTAATAAAACCTACTAGAATCATTAACACTCCTAAAATAACCATCGTACAAATAATCTCCTTTTATTATAAGTTTATAAACTGTAAAAATTAGTTTTACTTAAAAAAATCATTTTGCTTCAATTTTAGTTAATAAAATTATTTACAATAGCAATTAATTCCTTTTCGTGTGAAGAAATCTCAAATGGACCTTCCAAATCGTAAGTGGATTTATTTGTATCATTTAGGACGATTTTAATTCTAGTGGTAGTGGAGTATACATATACCCGAACAATCCACTTTCTTATATTATCGTCTAATAAAATGTTAAAGTAACTCCGGTTATCTCGATAAGTAATTCTTTCTAGAGTAACAGTATCTTTTAACATTAGCTTAACAATAGTATAAGCTTCAAGTTCTTCAGCAGTAGTAACAATTCCATCATCTTCAATTTTAATTTCTTCTTTCACTTCAGAAATATCCTCCTGAATAGAAGTAGAAGTATTTAACGCAGCACTTAGTTTAGCATTAACTTTTTCAGTAATAAACTGATTGAATCCTTTTTTTATAATAGGAGTAAACTTATCAATAGTTGCTTTAGTTTTGAGTCCATCAAATATTTCACTAACAAAATATTTGATAAATTCATCTGAAGGAGAATCAAGTTGTTCATTTAAAAAAGATTTTAAATTGTTCAAATACTTCAGCTCAGAAGCACTACTGGTAATTGTTTCAATATTAAAGTTATCTTTATGGAACTTCGCAATTTCAGGTATTTGATTTTCTTTTAAGTCTGTTAAATTAATTGTTAAAAAAGGAGTAGAATCCATTTTATTTGGTTCATCAAGATCAGTGAAAAATTTATATTCTTCTCCATTTGTTAAAATCCCGAATCTAGAAGTAGTAGTACCAAAGTATCTAAATAGTTGTGAATCATGTTTCGTTAATTTCTCAGTAATAGATTTAGCTTCTACTAAAATTACTGGAATAGCGTCGAGAACAACTGCATAATCAACTTTTTCCCCTTTTTTGATACCTACATCAGCAGTGAATTCTGGTACAAATTCTGTTGGATTAAATACATCATATCCTAGCAATTGAAAAAATGGCATTATTAAAGAAGTTTTAGTTGCTTCTTCAGTTGCAATATTCCCTTTTAAATTAGTGACCCTAGTGCTTAAAATTTTCAAATCTTCTTTGAATTTTGAAATATCCATTATGTCTCCTTTTTAAACTGTATTTTATTAACATGTTTGTGATATAATATATTTGTAATAGTACTATTTGCTCTAACTAGTCCCCACGACAGGTTAGGGCTTTTTTTATATTCAAAATTAGTTTGGAAAAATTATTTTAAGACTGTCTGCAATTCCAAAAACAAATCTACACCCTTTGTGGTCAAAAATTAAACCATGTGCATCTTTATAATAATTAATTGAACTCCACAAATATTTGGGCGTTATTTCAAGGAATTCAGCTATTTCCCAATATTCCGTTAATCCTAGTTTATAACAAGTAATTAGTTCATCAAGAGAAACCAAGTAACGATATCCGTACTGTCTAGCTCGTTTCTCTTGTTGTTTTTTTTCAATTGTATCTAATATTGATAAGTCGCCTACAGAAGTTTCGTAATGCCCTAATTCTTCAGCAATATGGCCTATTATGTTTTCATATGAATTATTTTTATTAATGTAAATGTCTGTGTCAATTATAAAAGCACCATGTTTATTATGCATATCTTTTTTAAAATTGAACTTTAATTCAGAATAGTCATTCATCATTTCTTCTAATCTATTCATTAGACACCTTCTATTTTTTAGATTTCTTAATTAATTCAATATACTTTAAAATATCTTCCATATCTTTTTCTGTTACATCATCATCAATATGCGAAGCTATTAATTTTACATTGTCATCTTTCACGTCATTTTCACTTAGTCCAGAGTATTTTTTTGAAGAGTTGTCACCATTTAAAAGGTAGTCTACTGTTACTCCGTACATAGAAGCTAAATCTACTAATGCTTTAGTATCAGGTTCTCTAGTTCCATACTCCCAATTGGCGTAAGTAGCCATATTTTTCAGGCCTAATTTATTAGCTACTAAAGTCTTTGTCCAACCATTCAGCTCTCTTAATTCTTCAAGTCTTTTAGCTAGTTCAGATTTTTCCAATGTATTCACCTCGTTTAAGTAATTATACTATAGTTAAACATATTATTTAGAAAGTTAAACAAAAAGTGTAAATAAATATTGACTTAAACAAAATGTTTAGTTATACTGACGATATAAAGTTAAACAAAATGTTTAACTATGAATAAGGAGGTAAGTCATGGATCTTGGTAAAGAAGCATACAAAAAAATGAGAGACATCCGCATTGAAAAAGGAATCACTCAAAAATTCGTTTCAGAGCAATTAGGTTTCCAATCATCTCAAACATACGCCAATATAGAGTATGGCAATACTGAATTGAAATTGAGTATAGCTCTACAAGTTGCAACTATTTTAGGTGTATCAGTTTATGATTTTTTATCTAAATAAATTAAACAAAATGTTTATGTTTTAGTCGTTAAGTAAATTCTATCACCAAAATCCCCGAACTAAAAGCTAGTCAAGTACGAAAAGGAGGGAAAGAAAATGGAAAATAAAGAATTCAATGAACTTTATAAAGAAGCGATTAATTCTAGTTTGGTTCTTGTTAAACAAATTTGCGAATTACAAGAAACAGAAACAAACCCAGCAATGGTTGCATCCATCGCTGAGCTTATAAAGGTAATTACTGAATGTCAATATAACTAATTTCTACTGCATTCATCGCAACTTTATTAGTACCTATAAAGTTGTAGGTTAAAGATTCATTTAATGGTATTTCAGAAAAATCAGAATTAATAGCCGTCCAAGTTCCTCTGTGAAGGTATTTGATTTCTTTTAAGCCTGGTACAGAAATTATTTTACCACTTTTTAAATATATAGTTAATTCCATTTTTATCACCTCACTTTCAATTTAATTATATCAATTGAATTAGAGAACAAACAGCGAACAGGAGGAAACGCATCTATGAAAAACAATGAAGGATATTTTAAAAAGGGTGATTGCATTGAGATTAGTGGTAAAAAAACTTATATCGTAGTTGCAGCTAATGAAGATGAAGTTCAAGTAAGAAGTATCATGTGGTATAAAAATCCACCAATATTAGAAAATAGAATTGATATATATAGTAACAGTACCGAAAACTATTCATCTAAGTATTGGATAAAAATAGTTCCGGCACCGCTAGAATATGGATCAGAAATTCTTAATGTTTTAGCCAACTAACTAAAGGGTGAGTAAGTACTGAAAAGAGAGGAGTGAAAAAATGAACGAAGGAAAAGTAGTTTTAGATGTAGAAATTACTGATATGGATGAAAATTTAGAAAAAGCTAAAAAATTAGTAAACCTACTAAAAGAAGCCAAATCCCTATCAGAAGAATTGGCTTCAATCGAGTTTGAATTTTCGGTAAAAAAATAATTAGAATTTAAGTTCTAGCTTAACATCTTTATTGCAGTAAGGACATTTGCTAGTACCAACTTTAACCTTAATCATTTTTTTACAGTGTTCACAGTTGATTTCATAGGTACTTTTTAAAGCATCATCTTTTGCAAATTGTTTACCTTGTTTTTCTAAATCACGCATCAATTTATCCATATTTATCACCTCACTTTCATTATAAGTATAGCAAAGTGAGTAGGGAAAGGAGAGAGGGATGGATTATTTAAAAATGTTTAGAAGGCAAAAAAAAATAACTCAAAAGGAAATGGCAAAGATTTTGGAGTATTCGTATTCACATTATGTAAAAGTAGAAAATGGTTTTACAAATCCTAGCTATGACTTCTTGTTAAAAATTAAAAATATTTATGTTGATTTTGATTTAAATAAGTTAATAAAAAAATGACCTGCTAGTTTACTGACGAAAATTAACTAGCAGGAATGAATTTTAAAATCGTATAGATTAGTCGTCAGGGCCAATCTTCTAACATTAACTGGTACATTTCCCAGTCGCTGATGTTAGATACTAATAGTTTCTGAATAGCGCCGAGAAAGGTTCCATCTATCTAAGGGTTGTACTACCGTCTTGATTTTGCCAAATATCTGAATAATTTGTACGCACAAAATTCAGTAAGTACAACATTGTTCAATGATAGCAGATCTCGTCTAACGCTAAACTTTTTAAATCTCTAATTTATTAAAAGAAGTGGATGTTCTTTTAATTTTTCAAGGAAAAAATTAGTAGTCAGATACAGCGTTGTTCAAAAGTTTTGTCATAAGACATCACTCCTTCAATAAAGATTAAACAACACAATAATTATACCAAATAATTCCTTTAAAAGGAATATATAAAGGAGAAAACACATGAACATTGAAGAGTTACCCAATTTAATTAAAGAAAAGAAGCAAGGATATCAATTGAAAAAAATGTTTGAAAAAATAGCTGAGGCAATCATAACAGGAATTGAAAATGGTCAAACACAAACAACTATTCCTTTTAAACATGATGATTTAGAACAATTTATTAACGAATTGGAAGAGCAACACATTTTAGTATTCATTGACCCAGAGAGCGAAAAAGTAACAATCGATTGGGGGTTAATCAGTTGACCTCTAAAGTAATTAGTAAAATTTTGAATGAAGCTACTGAAAGAAATCATATCCAACAAACACACTTAGCACGAGAAACACATCGAGCGAAATCAACAATTAATGGTTACTTTAACAACGTTCCAACACCAATTGAAGCGATGACAGAATTAGCTAACGTTATTCATGATTCACAGTTGAGTCAGGAACTTGCTCATGAAGTGTTTGGATCGATTCCATCTATGAAGCCAACAATCTATCAAGATAATGAATTTTCTCTTGATGTGTTACAGAAAAAAGAATCAAATGAACGTAAATTTTTGAAGGAAGAAGTATTGCTATTACTTGCAAAGCAAAACAATTGGCTTGCTGATTCTGATAAAGTTTTTCTTCAAAAATATGTCAATGAATTCTTAGATGAAGTATTGGTTGAGATAAAACTGATTACTAAAATAGCATTAAGAGCAGATGTAGAATTACTTGATTTAATTTCAAAAAGAAAGCCTTATTGGCAACAAATAGGCTATTTAGAAAAGAGGTGATAACTATGAAAGAGAAGGAAATCGAAAGACAAACGTATACAGTTAAGCAAGCAGCTCTAGCTTTGCAAACATCAACTGATAACGTGTATAAGCTAATTAAATTAGGCTATATTCAAGGTTTAAAATTAGGTAGTTTGAAGATTCCAAAGTTTGAAGTATCAAGGTTTTTAGTGGATAACTTAGGTCGAGATTTTGACGATATTTTAAAACCAAAGGAGGAAATGGCTGTATGAATGAACTCATTGGAATTGTTTTAGGATTACTAATCGGAGTATCGACTATTGTAAGTTTGCATCTATCTGAAAATAGAAGTATTTCAGTTAGTGATAGTAAAAAAATAATGAGTGGAGGATTAATCTATGGAGAGAAAAACATTAATCAGCAAAGTAAATGAGTACTTCGGATTTGATGACCGAGAAACAGCATTATGGTACACGGCGTTCTTAAGTTTCGCAGGACTTTGCGGAGTAGTTATTGTGATTGTGGAGGTGTTGAAGTAATGAGTGCGCCAAAGCGAGGAATAAACGGCGAAATTTATTACGCAATTTATAATGTAGTAGCTAAAAAATATCAATTCGGAATATGTGCATATTCAAAAAGAGCTGCAATAAAAAAATTATTTTCTGAAATAGGCTCGGATGCATATAAGTATAGATTTCAAGCTAGACGTGTGGGCATAAAACATCCTTACGCACAGCATTTTGAACGATTAAATAGTCAAAAAAAGACCAACAAGGATTGCACTCCTAGTTAGTCAGCTTAGAAAAAATATTGTACTAAAATTATACCACGAAAAGGAGCAAACACACAAATGAATGAAAACACAGCAAAAATAACTATCGAATTAAACGCTAAAGGTGGACTTAATGCCAAAATGGAAGGAACTACAGAAGATTTGTTGGCTATGTTAGAACTCGGTATAAGTGAAACCTTGCAAGCCGGTTACTGTTGTGAGGGACATTATGAATTAAGAAAAATTGCTCTTCTAACATCGATTATGGGCATGGAGGTAAAAAAATAATGAAAAAAATTAAATTAATCAAACTAACGATTCAAAATTTTAAAGGTTTAACGGATTTAGAACTGGATCTTAACGGTGAGAATATGCAGATATTTGCTGATAACGAAGTAGGTAAAACAACTATTTACGACTCATTTTTATGGGTATTATTCAACAAAGATAGCTTAGGTAAAACGGATTTCCAGTGGAAGCCAACTAACATCAAAGAAGATGAAAACGAAGGTAAACAAACTAAAGTATCTGTTTTATTAAGTGTTGACGGTTCGGAAATCGAATTTTCAAAAACTAGATACGATGCAAAAACTACTAAACGAGGCACAACTGATATTAGCTACACAACCAAAACAAGCTATTCTATTGATGGAATTGAATTGAAAACAGAAAAACAATTCAATGAACGAGTTGCAGAAATCATTGATGAAGCGACATTTAGACGACTTACCAGCAGTAATCATGTTATGGAAGTTATGAAAATGGGTGATAGACGTGCAATGTTGTTCGATTTATTCGGTAATTTATCGGATGAAGAGATTATTAATAGTAAGAAAGAACTCGCTCCATTAATTGGAATTATCGGGAATCATTCAGCTGATGAGGCTACCACTAAAATAAAACAAGAAATTAAAAACCTACAAAAAACGCTTAAAGAAATACCTTCTCAAATTAAAGGGATTCAAAGCATTAAGCCAGATATTGAGGATCTCGATAAGGAAATATTAACTGCTAGAAAAATGACTGCAGAATCAGATGTTAAGAATGCAGAAGATATTTTAATGTCCATTCGTAACGGCTCAGCAGTAACTGAAATAAGAGCTTCACTACAGTTAAAAGTTGCTGAAATTGAAGAGGAAAGAGCAAAGTTCAATGCTCGTCAGAACGTTAAATTAGAAGGAATTAGACAAGGTAAGGAAGAGTTAATCAGTAATTATCATACTGCACAAGATGCGGTTAGAAATGAAGAAACTAGATTGTATGAGCTTAAACAAAATGCAAGCAAAGAACAATACACTTTAGATCAATTAAACAAGGAACTTGATTCAGTTTCAGTGGAATGGAAAACAATTAATAGTGAAGTTTTCCCTACATTTGATGAACATCAGCTTACTTGTGAATCATGCGGTCAAGAGTTGCAACCAGATAAAATTAAAGAGCACAAAGCGAATTATAAGGCGAAATTAGAAGCATTCAACATTAAAAAAGCTCAACAATTAGAAGCAAATAACGCTAAAGGGTCTGAATTATTTAAAAATGTTGAACAGCAACAAGAAATTGTCACTGATTTAATGAATCGTGCTGAAGATAATAAAGTGTTAGAAAACTTGTTAAATAAGGCTTTTGAAGAAAAGACAAAAGTTTCTGATGTGACTAAGACAATTGAGGAACTTCAAGCAGCGACACCAGATTTTGAAACAACAAAAGATTACGAAAAATTAGTTTCAGAAAAAGAAGCTATTACGGTTGAACTTAAAAAGCTTCAAGAATCTGCTGACATTAAAATGGCAGAGCAAGCAAGTTTTGTAAGTGAACTAAAACAGAAATTGAATACGATCAATGAAGAAATCGCTAAATTTGGTGAAGTTGAACGTCAAGACAACCAAATACAAGCTTTAGCTGATGAAGAAAAGCTTCTAGCAAGTCAAAAAGGAGCATTGGAGCAACAATTATTTTTACTTGAAGAATTTACTAGAACCAAGGTAGCACTGCTAGAGGATTCAATTAATAAGCATTTCGGGTTTGTTAAATGGAAATTATTCGAAGACCAAAAAAATGATGGGCTTAAAGAAATATGCGAGCCGGTAAATGATTTAGGCGTTTACTACTCTAAAGGTTTCAGTACTTCAAGACGTATTAAGGCAGGTTTGGACATTGTGAATACACTTATGAAAAAAGAAGGCCTTTGCGTGCCAGTATTCGTTGATAATGCTGAATCAGTAACAGATATGTATGCCGTAGATACTCAAATTATTGAGTTAATCGTCAGCAAAGGGGATAAAAAATTAAGAATCGAAAAGGATGGTGCAGAATAATGACAACCGAAGTTACTAAGCAAGAACATTTTAAAACAGCATTAGCAAAAATTAACGATGCTTACACACCGATGATTACGGAACAACTGGAAGGAAACGGTCTTCAAATGTCTGATTATAAAAAGCAATGTGTACTGAATGCTATTTCAGCTATTAATACAACCGTTCAAAATGCAGGTCTAGAAATCGGAAGTATTGATCAAAGTAATCTAACTCAAATTTTACTAAATGTTGCTTCTTTAGAATTAAACGCAGCTGCTACACCTCGAGAATGCTATTTCATTACTAGAAATGTGAAACAAGGCAAGGGAGATTTACAGAAAACAGTTAAACAAATAGAGCTTGGAATCGAAGGCGATGGAAACGACGCTATTCTTTCTAGGTTCGGACGTAATGTTAAGAAAGTTTATCCATTCTGGTTAGTCCGAGAGCATGACACGTTTATCTACCCTCGTTATAAAGGGATTGAGTTTACACCGCCGGAATGGGAACCGACTGGTGAGGGACGAGTTGAACGAATTGTTTATCCGATTGAAATGAATGATGGTTCAGTAGAATTCCATATTACTGAACGAAATGACGTTAAGAAGAACTTATTAGCTCATATGTACAACAATTTAATGTGGGATAAAGATAAATTTAAGAAAAAACAAGAAATTAAAACAAAAGCATCCACTAAGACTCTAAATGAAATGCTTGAAGATGAATCGCTATTAACACTGGGACAGGTAAGCCCAGCGTGGAAAGACCCTCAAAGTTCAGAATCAATGATTATCCGGAAGATGAGAAATAATATTGTTAAAAAAATCCCTAAAGATTTCTCTAATGCATTCGTAGCAATGACTTATCAAGAACAAACAGATGAAGACTTAAAGGCAGTTCGTCGAGAAGTTGCAGAGGAAGCAAATAAAGAGATCCTAGATTTTGCCGATGTAGAATCAAATCCTGTACAAGCTATTGATGAAAAATCAGATGTGCCGGTACATGAAGTTATTATTGAAGACAAAAAAGAAGTTGTCGAAGTTGTTCCTACTGAAACAATTGAAGAAAATTCTAAAGAATTAGAACAAAACGAATTAGATTTAGACATGATGCCACCACATATTCCTGCTAAAGAAGATACTCCACCATGGTTACGATAAAAAGTTATGGATCATCATCGGCTGGTAATTCTTATATTATCAGCTGTGGTGATACAGCACTTATGTTAGAAGCTGGAGTTCATCCTAAAAAAATGATTGGTGTTAATTGGTCCATAATAAAAGGCTGCCTAATCACTCATGAACATGGAGATCATTCGAAATTCGCTGATAAGCTAGTTCAAAGTGTTGGTTTTGATATCTATTCGAGCACTGGAACGCTTGAAGCTTTACCAGTAGCAAGTTATCGCACGAAACGATTAGGAGCCGAGAAAGTGGCTCAAATTGGAGATTGGAAAGTACTTCCTTTCCTAGTTGAACACGATGTATCTGAACCGTTTGGGTTTCTTATATTAGCGCCAGATGGAAGTAAGATTGTTTTTGCAACAGACACGTATTTTGTTAGAAAGAAATTTATCGGAGTTACTCATTTCATGATTGAATGCAACTATGCGTTAGATATTTTAGATCAGAATGTATCAGCTGGTTATATAGATAACGGTCGAAGAAAACGCCTTTTAACAAGCCATTTCGAACTAGAAAATGTTAAAACATTCTTGAAATTGAATGATTTAAGTCAAGTGAAAGAAACCTGGTTGCTTCATTTAAGCAATCAGAACAGTGATGAGAAAAGATTTAAGCAAGAAATACAATCAATTACAGGTACACCAGTTTATATAGCATAAGGAAGGAGGTAGCCAATTGAATTATTTATCACAGTTACAAGCGTTTAGAGATTACAAGATGTATGAAACTAAATTATCCAGTGGACAAATTGCTTTATGGTACGCATTGATGGAAATAAACAATAAATGTGCATGGATTGAATGGTTTACAGCTGCTAATCAAACGCTTGAAACACTTTCGGGATTATCTAGAGCTGGCATAAATAAAAACAGAAATGTTTTAAAACAGTTAGGTCTAATTGATTTTAAAAGTAATGGTAAAAAAGCTACTTCTTATAAGGTATGTGTACTTTATACGCAAGATAGTATACAAGGGAGTAAACAACAGAGTATACAACACAGTGTACAAGGGAGTATACAAGACAGTAAACAACAGAGTAGTACATTAATTAAACAGAAACTAAACAAAACAGAAACTAAACAGAAACAAGACCAGACGACGACAGCGGATGCGTATTGGCTTCAATTTGTTGAAAATACCGAAAGTCCTTTTATTCTCGAAAATTTAAAAATGTGGGTAGAAGATTTTAAAGGAAACGACGATATTGTTATTCATGGCATTGAAACCATGCTTGCTAACAACGTTCGTAGCTATAAGTATCTGGAAACGATTTTGAAAAATTGGGAATCGAAAGGCTTTAGCATTAGGGCGGATGTTCTTACTTTTGAGGAACAGCGCAAGCAAAAGAAACAGCCAAACCAAGGTGTTAACCGTAAAGAAACCCTTCCAGATTGGGCCAGAGATGATTTTATAAAGCCAGTTAAGATTTATGACGACAGTGAAGAAGCTAGAAAAAAAGCACTAGAGGAGTTGTTGAGCATTGGAGATAATGTGGAACAAACAAATTAGACTCATACCTTTGATTGAGGAATTTCCTTCTTGGCTAGTGAAGGGTTTTTCGGATGATTTTGCGAAGGTCACGAAAAAGGGTTTTTCAATGACATCTGAAAAGGCTGAGAGAGCATTTAAAAATTGTGTAAGACAAGCGCAATTATTTTTGTATCAGCAGGGAAAAGCTAAAAATGGAGAAATTGACTGGGAAAAAACGGGTCAAGAATACCTCGAAGATTTTAAAAAGTGGAATAAGAATAGTTATGAATACTGAAAGAATAAATTCAGAAGAATTAGTTGATATCCTTGATTTTCTTTCAAACTACTGCAGTTCTAAAAACGTTGATGATATCAAAGAGATGGTGACAGATATGGATTTAGCATACTTTCATCATGCAAAAAAGAAAAGAGGTCAAGATCGTGGGATTGGATGAAATTATGGCTGAAATTGACACATTAGTATCGATGTATGATTTTCCGATTAGTGTCCTTCAAGATGTTGAAAAAAGGCTTCTGGATTACCGTGAAGTCAATTATGCAAAACAACAGTTGAGATATTTAACTAATTTAATAAGCGCCGGACTAGTAGAGAGGAGTGGAAAACATGGGGTTAACTGAGTCGCACATGAACTATTACGATGCAAGCGGGCTGGACTTGCCGATAAAAAATCCTAAGCCGTCTACAAATGACAGATATATCAAAGTCGGTGATAAAGTTAGCTGTTTGCTTAAAGACAATAGCACGTTCACCGCGACTGTAGTTAAGTTGATGCAGAAAAGTGCTATCGTTGAGACAGACGAGTTTAAGACAGTAATCAGTTACAAGTCGATGTGGAAGCTATGAACAATCTTAAATGGCAACTCAAACAGTTAGAATTAACCGCTGATTATTTGCTAGATACCAAGAATTTGGCAGCTATCTGGGCGAATATGCATGAGATTGAGAAACCTAAAAAAATTTGGTGGGAGGAATCAAAATGAAATTTAAGTGTATAAGAACATTTGAAATAGACTGCTATGAACTAGATGATGAAGAGTCGTCTTGGATGTTTGAAATAAAAAAAGATAGTTTATGGGAATTGCGAAATAGCTCAGGAGATTACGAAGTCATGTTAGATGATTGTGAAGATGACCGGTGGGTTGGTTTAGATCGTGGGACTTTTAAAAATAATTTTATTAGAATTTTGGAGGAATTAAATGATTAACAGAGTCGTTTTAGTTGGAAGATTAACAAAAGACGCAGACTTAAAATATACACCCAGTGGTGCAGCAGTCGCATCTTTTACAGTAGCTGTTAATAGACAGTTCAAGAACCAAGAGGGTGAACGTGAAGCTGATTTTATCAACTGTGTAGCATGGAGAAAAACTGCGGAAACACTTGCTAATTTTACACGTAAAGGCTCATTAATTGGAGTTGAAGGACGTCTGCAAACTCGTTCTTATGAGAACCAACAAGGTCAGCGTGTTTACGTTACTGAGGTGGTGGTTGATACGTTTTCAATGTTGGAAAAGAAGGCAGATAATGAACAACGTCAAGATTCAGTTAAGCCAGAAACTCAGATTAAACGACCAACTACGAATTATAAACAGAATGATGATCCGTTTGCTGGCAGTCGACCAATCGATATACAAGATGATGATTTACCATTCTAAAATAATAGCTCTGCCGTGTGGGCTACCAGTTTACCTACAGTTCCAAAAAAAAGAACTGGTTGGAGTCGAACCAACAAACCTTGTTAAGTTGATTAGAAAATCTAGTATTGCTACTACGTTTACTATATTTTGCATGTTTATCAATCCCCTTACGTATGTTAGATTCTTTTGGATTGCTAGGAATGTAGTAACACTTAAAACTGCTAGTAAAGCTAAAGCTAGCGCGGAACAAGGTAGCCACGACCATACGGCACAACTATTATTTAGTTAAAAAAAAGACAGGTTCCCCTGCCTAACTCATAAGTATTATAACACGAGGGGGACCATCTTTGGAAATACAAAAAGTGATCGAATTTGAGGATATCGAAAAATTGCTAGGTAGTAATACTGTGGTGATATTTTCTAATGGAGTTATTAAAAAAGTTGAGCTTCCGAGTCATGGAATTATAGAGGTTGTGATACATGACAAGAAGGTCAAACGAGTTAAAGCACACTTAGACGAATTATTTTAAATATAGGTCCCACTGGACATACCAGAGGACACTTTAACAGCGCTTAGGCGTTTGTTGAGGTGTCCTTTTTCTTATTTTGAGGAGGAAAATACACATGAAAAATAATTATAGTGATTTAATTGCAGAATACAAAAATGATTTAAAGCCTATTCGAAAGCTCCATAGTGAAATTGCACAGAAACACTATAAAATTAAGGATAGCAAGGGTAATGTTACAGAAACAGTTGATAATCGCACAGATAAGGAAAAAGCGGACCAAACTATATTGGCTGGAATCATTTCCAGTACCACTTATACCATTGACTGGTTAGAACAGGGATTTGAAAAGAAATTCGGTACGTTAGAAGATATATCGAAGTTATCTAGGAAGCAACGAGAGCAATTGTGGGGCGATATGAACATAGTGGGTATAGATTTAGCTAATAATGTCCCAACTGTAACTATTGAGCCAGAAAACAGCCCCAAAATAGACGAGGATAAGCTCCAAATATTAAATCATATCTTAGAATCGTTAAGTCCAAGAGAAAAAGAGCTATTCTATATATTAAATACTGACTTCCAAACACATGAAGAGGCAGCCGAAACTATGGGTATAACAATTGGATCAGTAAAGCAAATGAGCCAAAGAATTAGTAACAAAATTGATTTTTATTTCAAGTTTGGCAAGCAGACATCATTAGATATTTAAAAAACGGAATTCTTGTCAACCAAAACCCACTAATAAGTGAAGGGTAAATTATTCTTCACATTCGTGTGTTTTTCCTCCTTTTTATCATGGTTGTGCGTGATAGGGTTGTCCTATAGCTCAATTGGTAGAGCAACTGATTTTTAATCAGAAGGTTGGTGGTTCGGGTCCGCCTAGGATAGTATCTTCTAGTCATCATCGACGTTGGGGAAGAAGTTTGAACCTCATAGCCTTTACACGGAGGTTGTGAGTGTTTTTGCAATAAATATCATCGACTTTAAAAAAAAGAAGTAATTTAACAAATAACTTTAAAGTTTAGCCTTAATGTGATATTATTTAGCTATTCTAAATAAATGCATAAGGGGAGAAGTCTATGAATTATAAAATTGACGAAAAATCGAATAAATTAATTGTAAAAGGTATTATGAATGGGTTTGAAGCTTATTTAAATGAAAGAAAACTTAAGAATGAAGAACTAGAAATAAGTGGAGCGTTTGCTTGGACACGTGGGAATTTTATTGATGATGCAATAGCAAAAGAATGTAAATTAAATGGAATGAAGTTCAATAAAAGAACAGCTGGTTATTCTTGGGAATATCTAGACTACGAAGTTGAAGATACAAACGAAAAATATCTAGTAGTAGTAAAAAGTCCGGCTTTTAAAAAGGAATATCAAAAGGAAAATAAAAGTTTTCCAAAAAACTATATAAATCAAATGTCTGAAAGTATCAATGGAGACTTAGTTGAATCAGAAGATTTTAAAAAGTTCGTTGGGAAATCTGAGAATTATACCTTAGAAGTTGGATTACCTTTTAAACAAAGTAAATTAAATTTAGCCCAGAATGAGTATTCTAGATTTTATATAATCGTTTACGATTTTAATGTTGAAAAAAACATTAGTGAAATAGCTTCTTATATTCCAAGTAGTGATGGTACATTATATAAAATAGAAGATTTAACAAGGCATATTGAAGATAGTGGTGTAATTATTACAGATGATTTGTTGGATGCATTGAATAAAGATGAGAACATCAACTATCCAAAAGAAAAAGGTTTACCAGGAGAAGATATTTTCGGATTCAATATTGAAGCTGATAAAAAATAAATAATTGTGAGGTGATATTTTGTTTGTTGGAAGTAAGTTAAAAGACACCAGAATATTACATGGTTTTTCAAGAAATGAACTAGCGCTCTCTGTAGGAGTTACAGAGCAAGCTATATGGCAATATGAACAAAACTCGATACAACCCAAATTTGAAACGTTAATGAAGTTGAGCGAACTATTTTCGGTAGAATCGAAATATTACTATAAAAAAAATTTATTGGACCATGTGACAGATGAAAACAAAATTGCATATAGGAATGTAGATCGTCAACAAAAGAACAAAACTGTATCTGAAGCTTACTATTTAGATTTTGTACACATGATTCTTTCTGATTTAAATAATAACGTACAATTATTCAACAACCAGATGATAATGATAAGAAATATTGTGATGAATAAAAGAAAAAGCGGTTCAAGTATTGAAGAATGTGCAGATATTGCTAGGTCTCAATTAAAAATAATATCGAATCGAGAGTTAATGCTAACTTTGGAAAAAAATGGAATTATCATATTGGAAAGAGAATTATTTAGTACAAAAACAGATGCGTACAGTACATGGGTACAGGAAGTTCCGTACATTGTTTTAAGTAGCAAGAGTAAGTCTTTTGTTAGAAGGAATTTTGATTTAGCTCATGAACTAGGGCATTTATTACTTCATTATGATGAAGACATTACCAGTCTTGATAAAGATGATTTTAAACTAATTGAAAGTGAAGCAAATGATTTTGCAAGTAGTTTCTTGATGCCTAGAGAAGAGTTCCTAGCAGATTTATCAATTATAAAAGGACGAATATCTAACCCTGAATATTATATTGAAATGAAGAAAAAGTATTTTGTATCTATTCAAGCAATGGGGTATAACGCATATAAGTTAGGAGAAATGAGTTATAGACAAAACAGTTATTTCTTTTCTCAAATAAATAAGTTAGACATGCAGAAAGTTGAACCGTTGGATATGGATTTTTTAGTAAAAAAGCCCAAAAAAATAGTGACATTGCTTGATTATCTTGATAAAAATAAACTTTATTCAATCAAAGAAATGTTAATACAGTATGATGTTAAAGTGGAATTTTTCTCTAAGGTTTTTGGAATTTATCCTGAGTTTTTCTATGAACGTATTTCTAAAGAAGTAAGCGTCACTGAACTGTTTGATTTTAAAAAACAAAAAACTTAGCTAATTAATGGCACTCAATCGAGTGTCTTTTTATTTTGCTCTAAATACATAAATTTTAAGGGGGTGGTGTTTATGGCAAAGGAGTTGTCAGAAGCTACAAGACAAAAGTATGATCTATTTGTTGCTGCTTATATTCGTTGTTTCAATGCCACTAAGGCAGCCGTTGAAGCTGGTTATAAGGCAAGTAATGCTAAAAATCAGGGAAGCAATATGCTTACTTATCCCTACATTAAAGAAAAAATCAACGTTGAACTTGGAAGGTTGCGCCAACGCTTTGCTGACGAGGGTAACAGGGCTTTTGCTGACCTATTGAATATTCTATCAGATTTAGATTTAAAACTCCGTAGGCACGACGAGGCGGAGCTGAAGATCAATAAATATGAGAATGAGCTTATTAAAGATAATAATTCGTTTAGCATTTTAAATAGGCAAATAGAAAAGCTAGCTCGTAAACTAAAAGCGATTGATGGTCGTAAGAAAGATAGTAAAGAAGAGAAAAAGATTTTGCTTATTGAAATGGAAGAAAAGCAAGATGAATCATTTCAAATGGGCTTAGATTTACGTGAAAAACGAACGCTGGTTGAAATAGAACATAGCAATATTTTGAAGCCGGCTCAGTGGGAGAAAATGCTCTCTCTTAAAGCTGACGTACTTCAAGATATACTTGATAGAGGTGGATTTAAACCGCCTGACAAGGTAGAACATAGTGGTCATTTAGGCATACCTGTTAATCCAGAACTAACTAAATTAACGAAAAAGGAGCTAGAAGTCATTGCTAAGCAATTTAGAGATGGAAACACTAGCTAAGCAAGCGGAAAGCGTGCTAAATCAAAACTATTTTGACCACTATGTCAAATTTGCACACAACGGACAATACGAACATTTTAGACACACGAAACTTGTATGTAAATACTTGCAACGCATTGCAGATGGGGAACAGCTCGCACTTATGATTGAAATGCCACCTCGGCATGGAAAGTCAATGACAGTGACAGAGTCGTTTCCTTCTTTTTATTTAGGTAAGAATCCTGAGAAGCGAGTTATTACTGCTTCTTATTCAGATAGTTTAGCTAAAAAGTTTGGTAGAAAGAATAAAGATAAGTTTAAAGAATTTGCTGGACCACTAAATAATTTAGAGTTATCTAAAACTAATGCTGCCGTTAAAGACTGGGGTATTGAAGGTCATTCAGGTGGAATGCTTTCAACTGGTGTAGGTGGCTCTATTACTGGTCATGGTGCAGATTTAATGATTATTGATGATCCAATTAAGAACCAACAAGATGCATCATCTGAAACAATTAGAGAGAAAATTTGGGATGAATGGGAGTCTACACTGTCAACACGTTTACATGGTGGAGCTTCTGTTATCGTTGTAATGACTCGCTGGCACGAAGATGATATTATTGGTCGTTTATTAAAACAAAGCGCTCGTCCTTGGATTCGTTTGAGACTACCTGCAGTTGCAGAAGATGAAACAGATTTACTTCACCGAAAAATCGGTGAAGTTCTTTGTCCTGAACTTGGTTATGACGAGAAATGGGCGAAACAGAAGCAAAAAGAAGTAGGATCAAGAACGTGGTCTTCCTTGTATCAACAACGCCCAACTCCTGCTGGAGGAAGCATATTTAAACGTAAATGGGTTAAGTATTATGTGCCAAGTCGAGAAGTAAAAGACCGATTGAATTTATCGGATGAAACGATCATTCTTCCTCGTTTATTTGATAAACAAGTCCAGTCTTGGGATTGCACTTTTAAGGATGCCGAGACCAGTGATTTCGTTGCAGGTCAAGTATGGGCTAAGAAAAAAGCTGATTATTTCTTATTAGCAAGGAGAAAAGAAAAGTTGAATTTCACTGCTACTTTAAAAGCTATACGTGAAATGTCTGAGAACTGGCCCAATGCTAGAGCTAAATATGTTGAGGATAAAGCCAATGGTTCAGCTGTTATTTCAGTATTAGAAAATGAAATATCTGGAATCATTCCTGTTAATCCGGAAGGCGGTAAAGAAGTGAGAGCAAACGCTGTCGCACCAGTATGGGAAAGTGGAAATGTTTATTTACCACATCCCGACTATGCACCTTGGGTAAATGAATTACTTGATGAACTTGAAGCATTTCCAAATGGCGCACATGACGATGAAGTGGATGCTATGACGCAAGCATTAATTAAAATTACTAGTAGTGGCAGAAGTTTGCTAGAAAGATACAGGAATGGTTAAGAAGGGAGTGATTAAGTGGGATCAGCAAAAATATTACTTACTGACAAAAAAGGCAGTATTATCAATGATTTTATGGTTGGAAATGGTAAAGGATATGCTAAAGACAATTTAACTAGGCAAGTGCCAGGACAAAGACGACAATTAGCACCTTCTGATTTAGAAGACCTTTATAGTTCAAACTCTATGGCTGCTAATATTATTGATATCCCAGCAGAGGATGCAACCCGTTCTGGATGGACGTTGAAAATGAAAGATGATAAATTAAAAGCTCTTTATGAATCACGACTTAGGCAATTAAAAGCTAAAGATATGTTTAAACAGTTAAATATATATGATCGTTTGTATGGAGATGGATTTATTAGTCTTGGATTGGTGCAAAATAGCAAATTTGAATTAAGTGATGAAGTTAAATTAGATGATTTAAAGAAAATTACGTATCTGAACGCTTTTTCTAGCAAAAAAATAACCAACAGAGTGATTGATGAAGATGTTTTTAGTCCTCATTATGGTAAATCGGAATTCTTTGATATTAACAATCGTTCTAAAACTGGTGCTGAAATAGCTGGTCAAACACAAGTTTCTGTCCATCATTCACGCTTAATCCATCAACAATCTACAAGGTTTGAGGACGAAATAGAAGGGACTTCACTCTTAGAAGGACTTTATGATATTCTCACAGTAATGGATACTAGTTTGTGGTCGGTTGGTCAAATCATGTATGACTTTGTCTTTAAAGTATTTAAATCTAAAGATGTCGGTGACTTAAGTAAAGCTGATAAAGCTGAGTTAGGAATGCTTATGGATTATAAGTTTAGAACTGAAGCTTTAGCAGTTATCGCAAATGATGAAGAACTTGGTAAAGAATCAACTAATGTCTCAGGTATTAACCAATTGCTCGACTTTACATGGGATTATCTGGCAGGTGCTGCTAGGATGCCTAAAACAGTATTAAAAGGCCAAGAAGCAGGAACTTTAACAGGCGCTCAATATGATGTAATGAACTATTATTCACGTATAGCTTCAATGCAAGAGAACTCAATGCGGCCACAGCTAGAATACCTTGTAAGATTATTGATGTGGTGTGAAGATGAGTGCGGTGGTCGAATAGACCCCGATTCAATCGAATGGTCTATTGAATTTAATCCACTTTGGAGTGTTGATAGTAAAACAGATGCTGAGATTCGTAAACTTACAGCTGAATCAGATAAAATTTATATTGAGAGCGGTGTGCTGGATCCTTCAGATGTTCAAGAAGCAAGGTTTGGTCGTTTTGGTGTTACAGAAACTAGCAAGTTCAATGCAGATTCAGCAGCTGATATTGATAAGTTAGCCGAAGCTGTTTATAAAAAATACAAGGAAAACCGAGCAGATGGCTAGGATACCTCGTACTAGATACCCGTTGAACATCGAAAAAAGTTATGCTAAAAATATAAATCAACTAGTAAATGAGCTTGATTCTCTTGTTTTATATGAGTTTGATAAAATAGTTGCACCTGAGATTGACAAAGAGCGTTTAATTAGTGATGACTCGCTAAATGATTCTATTTTAGATTTCATTAAAAATGCAATAGTAAAGATAAAAGGTTTATTTCTTGGAGCACTTTCCAGCAGAAATTCAACAAAGGCTGCAACTAAGTTTGCTAATTCTTTAAGTAGTGTTAGTAAATCAAACATGAACGCACAGTTTACTTCAAAAGGTATTAATCCAATAAATTCAGAACCTTGGTTAAAAAGTTATCTTGCAAGTAAAATAGCTGAAAATGTTAGCTATATTACAAATATTCGAGATGATTATTCATCTAAAATAGAACAAATCATCTATCGAGGAGTGACAAATGGTCAATCTTCCGCAGAGATGCGCGAAGAGCTGATTAAACAAACTGGAATGGCCAGGAAAAAAGCTGATTTTATAGCGCGAGATCAAACAGGTTCAATGTTGGGTCAAATGACAGCCAAACGACATCAAGAAGCTGGAATTAAGGCTTTTAGGTGGAGCGATAGTGGAGATTCAAAAGTAAGAGATTCACATCGTGAACGTGATGGTAAAATTTATTATTATGCTGAAAATCCATTATTACCCGGTGAAGAATATAACTGCAGATGTGTAGAAGAACCGGTTTTTGATGACGAGCTAGTTCAAATTGAAGCAGAACAGGCATTAAATGAGCTAACTGAAAATGAAGAGTATGCAATTAACACTTATATTAGTTCGGAAGCCTATCGTATAAATGATAAGCTTAGAAATGATTATGATTTAGATGAGAAGGACTCGAAACTTCTTAAAGAATTAGATAGTGCTCTTAGCAAGATGGATAAGTTTGAAGGTGATTTAAATCGATCGTATACCTTTAGGTCGAAAGAAGATTTAATAAATTTTGTTACTCCGTTAAGAATTGGAGAGACTAGAAGATTTAAAGAATACATGTCAACTTCAATCGATGTTTATGATCCAGGTAATCAGTTGCTCCTAATCATTAGAAATGCCAAAAAGGGTAGAAATATTAGTCAAATAAATGAAAATGAGCTTGAAGTCTTGTATGAAAGAGGAGCTACCTTTATAGTTATAGAAAGATACCGACTTGAAACAGGTGTCTTGGTAATTGAATTGGAGGAATTCCATGACTAAAAAATACAAACCTTATGAGCATCCAAGATGGAAAGATAACCCGATAAGTGAACATGTCGGTTTTGTTCCTGAACAACTTTCTAAAGAAGAACAGAAAGAGCGTGACCGTAAAGAAAAAGAGTTTATGGATGGCGTTAATGATCTTGCCAAGACTCTTGAAAAAAATGATTAGGACCTGCTAAATTAGCTAGGTCTATTTTTGTGCCTTAAATTTGAAAGGTGGTGAGGGTATGGGAAAACAGAAAAAAGAAGCGGTTCAAGAAACCGAATCAGCAAGTACAGTGGAGGTTAAGCCAGTTAAAGCTGTAAAGACTCCACCAACTGAATTTATGGAGACTAAGCCGGCAATTCACATTGTAGATGATGGAGAAACGCTTTATTCGATTGCTACAAAGCATCGCATAACTGTAGGATTGTTAAAGGAATTGAATTTCAATGACACAAATCCAAATGTTTATGTTGGGCAACAATTAAAATTAATGGGATAGGGGGCTAAATCTGATGGGACGTGTTAACCTCTATGACAAAGCACTAATTGAAGATTTTAGCGAAACTGATGAGGGCTATCTTACTGTCAAAGCACCAATCACTAGACCGGGCGTGTTTCCTTATTTAACAAAAGATGGAGCTGTAGAAATGCAGGCGAAGCTACCAGAAGAGTTGTTTTCTGATAAAACAATCAAATCTGCAAATGCTAAACCAGTTACAGATGACCATCCACATGAGGCAGTTACTGCGAAGAATTTTACAAAATACTCAAAAGGTATGACTCATACTGATGCAAGGGTTGAAAATAATACTTTAGTCGTGTCATTTACTGTCACAGATTCTGCTACAATTCAAAAAATTAAGGCTGGGAAACGTGAATTGTCAATTGGTTTTAGTGCTGATGTCAAAGACGAAAAAGGGAATTATAGCGGTATGAACTATGATTCTGTTCAAAGAAATATGCAAGTTAATCATCTAGCAATAGTTGATAAAGGTCGGGCGGGTCCAGAGGTTGCAATCCTCAATGATTCTGTCGATTTTGTCATGGACTCAAAAAAAAATAAGCAAAATGGAGGGAATAAAATGCCACAAATTATTATTGATGGTTCCGAGTTTGAAGTAGACACAGCTGTTAAATCAAAATTTGACGCTTTAACTGCACAGGCAGATGCTGCTGAAACTAAAGCAAAAGGATTAGATGCATTGCAGGGGGAACGTGATGCATTAAAAGAAAAATTAGATGCTAAAGAAGCTGAGATTACTGAGCTTAAGAAAAATCAAGTAAACGAAGACGAGATGGATACACGTGTTCAAGCACGGATTGAATTAGTTGAAAAAGCTAAACCTATTCTTGGTGATTCTTTTGAATTTAATGGTAAATCAGATCGTACGGTTAAAGAAGCAGCTATCTTAGAAACAAAAAAAGATTTTAAGGCTGATGGGAAATCAGATGATTATATTGATGCATTCTTTGACTCAATGACTGAACTAGTTGCTGATAAAGGATTCACTCACGGAGTTAATTTCTCTGATGCTAAAGATAAAGAAAAGGCTGCAGATGAAGAAATTAATCAGAAGAAACAAAATCGCTTAAATATGAATAAGAAGGGAGAAAAATAATCATGACAATTCCATACCCACAAAAGTATATGGCTCCAGAGTTAGGTATTGGCAAATTAGCTAACTATCAAAATACACAAGCTGATTCCAAAGCGGTTGGTACGAATAGCATTAAATTCGGACAAGCAGTGCAAGTTACTGAAAGCATCGCAGCACCTTATACTACTGGTAATTTCTTTGGTGTTGCGCTTGCTAAGAATTATGTTGACGAAATCAACTTCAATGATGATAAAAAAATAGGAGAATATCGTCAAGGTGAAATGGTAGCTGTTTTACGAAAAGGATCTATCTGGGTTCAAGTTGACGAAGATGTTAAAGAAGGCGAGTATGCTAGTGTTAAAGCAACTGGTAACTTTGGTAGTGTTTCTACAGCAGAAGACTCAACAGATAAGCCGATTGGTATTTTTCAAACAAGTGCACAAGCAGGCAGCTTAGCAATTTTACAAATTAACTTACCTTAAAAAGGAGGAATAAATAAATGTCAAATCAACCAACAGCAACATTAGAAGCACGTGATTTACAAGCAATTGATAAAGTGCTTTATGAGGCACCGAAAGAGGAGCTTGTCGCACGATTAATTTTTAACATTAAAACAGATATCCATCCAGGGGCAGAAACATATGGTTATAACGTAATGACCCGTAGTGGAGCAGCTAAAATCATTGCTAACGGAGCAGATGATCTTCCGCTAGTAGATACAGATTTACAAAGATTTCAACAACCTATTTATACAATTGCAGCAGGGATTAGAATTAGCGTTCAAGAATTACGTCAAGCGCAATTAGTAGGTCAATCTGTAGATGCAACTAAAACAGAAACAGCTCGACGTGCTATTGCCGAAAAAGAAAATAGTATTATTTTCACAGGTGATCCAAAAGTTAATGTTAAAGGGATCACTAATGCTGACGGTATTCAAGTTGTTAACGTTTCAAAAACATGGAAAACAGCAACAAGTGATGAAATTGTGGAACAAGTACGAACTACTCGGGCAAAAATTACCGTTATTCCAGGGTATCGTACAGCATCGCTTAAAATGCTAGTCTCTTCAACTCAATACGAAGAACTAAATCGTCGTTATAGCGATTTTGATTCACGTACAATCTTAAAAGTTATTGAAGAGAACCAATGGTTTGAGTCAATTATTCCTGTTTCTGATTTAGATAAAGCAGGTACAAATAAAACGGACTGCTTTATTATTATGGATACTCGTTCTTCAACTTGTGAAATTTTATTGCCAATGGATGTTGTACGTTTTGAACAAGAATGGGCTTATCCAAACTGGAAAGTACCATTTGAAGAGCGTTGCGGTGGTGCGTTAATCCGTACACCTTATGCAATTGTTCGAGCAGACGGAATTTAAAAACAAGGAGGGAAAACATATGTTAGTAAAAAATAAAGGAAAATATATTCGTCATTTTGGAAGTATTATGATTATTCCAGGAGGAAACGAATTGAACAAAGAACAGGAAAAAGAATTCTCAAAAGAAATGAAACAGCCGTTAAATGCTGTCTTATTAGATAAAGAAATATTTGTTGTAGGAGGGCTTGACGCTTCAAGTTTTATTGATTTAAATAAAGAGGAAGCCTTAGAACTAATCAGTGATACGTTTGATCTAGCTTTGTTAAGTAAATTTGCTGAGGATGAAAAAGGCAAAGGAAATAAGGCTCGTACATCTTTAATCAGTGCGATTGAAAATCAAATCGAATCAATTAAAAACCCTCCTGAAGACTCTGTTGTTAAAACGGAAGATTAGGAGGTTTTTAATATGTCTAAAACTACAGTTGATAAAGTAAAACTAACGGCCAAAGAAATAGTATCATTAAGTGATAGTGCAATAAGTCTTTTTATTGAAGATGCATTTTTAGATGTTCAAGAGCAAAATTTCCCATCAAATATTGAGGAAAAAGCAAATCGCTATTTAGCAGCACATTTGGCAATAATGAGTGATAAAAATGTCACTTCTGAAGCTGTAGGTTCATTAAAACGAGAATATAGTAGCAAGGATTCTAGTTTAAAAGGCCTTGAATTAACAGCATATGGTCAAGAATTTTTACGCTTAAAAAAAGAATATGTGCGGTCTGGAATAAGCTTGGTGGTGGTCTAATGAAAGTCACAAATGATTTTTCAGGTATGGAGCATGTGCAAAAAGAATTAGAAAAGCTAAACAACCAAAGCCTTCAAATTGGTGTGTTTGGCGAAGATGATTCTTTTATGGCTATGATTGCAGGTGTCAACGAATTCGGAATGACTATACATGCTAAAAAAAAATTCATGGTTATTCCGCTTAAAAAGAAATACGCCAAAGCGAGCCCAAGAAGTTTCGACTTATTTTTCATGAAAACTAAAGAAGGTCATGCATTTTTATGTAGAAATGTTGGCAAAGATAAAGTTGAATTCTGCTATATGCTAGTCAAGTCCGTAACAATTCCAGAACGTTCATTTTTAAGATCAACATTTGATGAAAAAGAAGAAGAGTGGCAAAAGTTCTTTTCAAAACAAATAGATGACTTGATAAAAAGCGCTAGCTCAGCTGATTCAATATACGAACGACTTGGAGCAAAGGCAGCTAGTGATGTTCAAAAGAAAATAAAAAGCATTTCTAGTCCATCTAATTCACCTACAACGGTAGCTTCTAAAGGGACTAATAACCCTTTAATTAATACTGGAAGATTAAGGCAGTCGGTTACTTGGAAGGTGGTTTAATCAATGAAAAGAATGCTATTTGCTTCAATTGTTGAAAATTACTCGGTTCCATTTCAACTTATAGTGCCAACAGACGAAAAAAGTGGTCATTATGAATTTGGTGAATGGGTTCGTGATGATAAACCGCCAGTTGATAAAAATGGAGCAATTCTTCCTATAAAAGATAGCTCTATTTTTAGAAGCGGTGGTACATTGACTGAGAACGATCGTCAGCTTTTTATTGCTGAAGCAATTCCTCTTAGTTCAATTGTAATTGATGGTCCTAACCAGTATAAAGTTGTTAGTGTTGATCCATTTTTAGAACATTATGCAGATGTGAACATTTATTACTTGAAGGCGGTGGATAAAATTGGAAAATACCTATGATTATAAAGAGCTAGTCAATTTTTTAATTGAATCAGTCCATTCGTTTTCAGGTAAGGAACTAATCGAAAGCAATACAATTGGAAACATTCCTGATTATCCATATTGTGCTTATACAATAATCTCTCCTTATATTCCTATCACGAGTGATATCGTCACTGGGGAGCAATTCGAGTGCGTTGTATCGTTGACATGGCATTGTTTATCTGGTTTAGAGGCATTAATGTTTGCCGGGAAAACAAACAAGTATTTTAAAACATTTGAGGTGCAAAGATTACTCGAGCAAAAGAAAATTGTTTTTGTTGGGGCATCTAGTAGCGGTCAGCGAGATAATTTTTTAAGTATTGAGTACGAACGATTGGCTGGATGTGATTTAAGATTTAGAGTAACAGATCAGTATCAAGACGATGTATTAGAAATAGAAAATATAGAATTATAGGAGGGAATAAAATAATGGTAGAAGCAATTACAGATGTAACAGTATCTATTAACGTTCAACAACCACAGCCAAAAATCGGTTTAGGTATTCCAGCTATTTTTACCACAGGAGTGGATCAAAGTTATAAGGAATACACTAGTTTAGATAGTTTGAAGAAAGACTTTGGTGAAGATACAGCTGTTTATAAAAAAGCCAAAGCGGTGTGGGCACAAGTAAATATGCCTAAAACAGTTGCAGTTATCACTTATAAAGCCAGTGTAGAAGGAGTAGAGCCTAAAGGTTCAAATAATATTGTTAAAGCAGCTGGAGACTTTTTCTTTGAAAATTGGCATTTTGCAGTGTTAAGTGAATTTGATTCAGCAGTTGCATTAGCATTAAGTAATTTTATTGAAGAAAAAAAGTTTAAATTTTTAGTGTTACAAGTGATAAAATCAAGTGATTTAACCCCATTCGCCAAGAATTCATTAACGATTGGTTTAGTTCATACGTTAGTAGAGGAGCAACTAGATGCGGCGTTAATTGGCAACACAGCGAACTTAACTGTAGGTTCCGTTACTTGGAAAGGACGACCAAACTTAATCGGAATTACAGCTCAAAAAATTACAGTTTCTGGACTTGAAGAAATTCATAGTGTTGGTGGTTTAGTTTATGTTGAAAAGGCAGGGATTTCACAAACATCAGAAGGTAAAACAATTTCTGGTGAGTTTATAGATGCATTACACGGGGATCATTGGATTAAATCAAATATTGAATCACGTTTACAACATTTACTATCTAGTACTGATAAAATCACATTTGATAGTAACGGGATTGCTTTACTTCGTAATGAATTAACGACTGTATTTGAAGAAGCATTTACAAATGGAATTATTGATGTTGTTGACGAAACTGGCAACGGCAACTATTCTATTACGGCATTACAACGTACGGATTTAGATGCTGGAGATATCGCAGCTAGAAATTACAAGGGACTTTCATTCACCTACAAACGTTCTGGAGCAATCCATTCTGTTGATGTTCGTGGAACGATTGAGGTCTAAAAAAGGAGGAATTTAAAAGATGGATGAAATGTTAACTTATGATGCCCGTGCGGTATCTGTAATCGTAGATAGTATTAACTTGTTTGGATTTGGCGATGGAGACATGGTTTCATGTTCTAAAGATGCCAATAATGCTGAGATTAAAACAGATGCACAAGGACAAGCGTCAGCTGCTATTAACAATGATAATTTAGGTACAATCAAAGTTGATTTAGCTCAAACGTCACCTTGTTATCCAAAGATGATGAAGATTGCGAATGAAAAGAAAATTGTTCCAGTTCGCGTTGTGAATGGAACTGAAGTAATCGGTGGTTCTAAAGCGATTGTTGAAAAATTACCAGATGCAGGATTTGGCAAGTCTGTAGGCACTCGATCATTTAGTTTTAAAGTATTAGATTACAAACATACAGTTGATTGAAGCACTCTTGATTGAGTGCTTTTTTATTTTTATTAAAAATTAGGAGGAATTCATAATGACAAAAAAAGACGAAACAATTAAAGCAGTGGAAGCTAAAAATGCAATTTCAGAAGTTGAGAAAAGACCTTTAAAAAAGTTTGGCAAACAAGAAACGATAGAGATTGAAGGTATTGAGTATACATTTCAGTTTCCAGGCATCCGCAAAGCTCAACAAATTTTAGATTCATCAAAAATGCTTAATGGGGTTATTAGTGATGAGGCATATAATCATCAATTAATGGAAACAGTAATTGTTGAGCCTAAAACTAATTGGGATTATTGGGATGAAAATAGTGGATATCGGGAGGTTATGGCATTAGCTGACAACTTTCTTGGAAGAATGTTCAACTAGTCCAGATAATCGATTAATTGAAAGGGAAGTCAATAAAGATTATGGTTATTGGCTTCCAGTGATTGCAGGAATTGCAACAAAAGAAGAAATAGCAGTTGCTACTGCTAATGAATTAGCAACATGGAACCAAGTTTCGATAGAAAAAATAAAACTTATGAGAGGTGGTTTGTGAGATGTCTGGAGCACTAAGAAAAACAGTTATTGAAATAGATTGGAAGATTAATAATGATGGTTTACGTCAAGCAAATACAGAAACCGAAAGATTAATTCAACAAGCCGGCAGAGCTGAACAATCGTATAGATTGACTGACTCTAGCATTGACTCAACTACTTCTTCATTAAGAACGATGAATGATACGACACGTGCGACAACGACTAATGTTGTTGAATTAGGTAGTCGTACGCGTTCTACATACAATGGAGCAAGAGACTCAATTAGAGATACTGCTCGTGAGTTAAATAGTCAGGACAGGGAGGTACAGGAGAGTACTCGAAATATCCGCTCATTTGGAAATATTGGTAGAACAGCATTAGCGCAAATTGGCCAAGGCGCAGAAACAGCTAAAAGTAAACTAGTTGCTATTGGTGATTCTTTAGATAACGTTAACTCTAAAATTCAAAATGGATTTAAAATGGTTGCGCTTGGTGCAGCAGTGGCAGGAGCGGGTTTATTAGCTGTTGGAACTTTTGCATTTAATGCAGCATCCAATACAAACGAATCATTGAATAAGGTAGAAGTTGCTTTCGATGACAATGCTAATGTGGTGAAAAAATGGTCTGAAACTACGCTAGATAAAATTGGGTTAGCAAAGGGTACTGCATTGGATTTAGCAGCAACTTTTGGAGATATGTCGACATCAATGGGATTTAATACTAGTGAAGCTGCTAAAATGTCAACAGGTATGGTTGATTTAGCTGGAGATTTAGCTTCATTTAAAAATATTGATATTAATAGAGCTTACACAGCACTAAATGGTGTATTTACAGGCGAAACAGAGGCTTTAAAATCACTAGGAATTGTAATGACACAGACGAATTTACAACAATTTGCTGTGAGTAGCGGAGCAATACAAAATGAGCAAGATAATTTAGCAGTTGAAAAAAGTTCGATTGCACGAGAAAAAGCACAAAAAACACTTAATACCGCTATCAATAAACATGGAGCTAATTCTCTTGAAGCAAGGGATGCGCAATTAAAATTGCAAGAAGTTGAAAAGGCGGCAAATGAAACAGCTGATGTTTCATTATCTAAACTATCACAAGAAGAACAGGTGCGTTTACGCTACAACTATGTATTGGATAAAACTAAAAATGCACAAGGTGATTTTGCAAACACAAGTGATCAAGCAGCCAATGCTACTCGTGTATTCACTGAATCCGTTAAAGAATTAGCAAGTGATGCAGGTCAAAATCTATTACCTATTTTTACACCGTTAATTGTGAAAGCTTCGGACTTTGTTAAAAATGCTGATTTTATTCCAGGATTATTTAAGAAAATTGGAGATGCGTCAAAACCAGCAATGGAAACTGCCAGTAAATACTTTGGTATCGCAAAAGATTATTTTGTTGATGAATTCATTCCGACTGCGGTTGCTGTTGGTGAAGCAATTGGACCGGGTATTGTTGAAGGTTTAAAAGCGACTGGAGATGTTATTTCTGGAGCTATGGAGAATGTAATTAAACCAGCGGTTTCCTTTGTTAAAGATTTTACAGATAAACATCCTGATAGAATGAAAAGTATTGGGAAATGGGCAGCTATTGGAATTGCTGGTTTATTTGGATTTAGTATAGTAAGTAAGCCGATTTACAATGCAACTACTAAAGTTCTAGGTTTAATCGCTATGTTGAAAAGAATTGGGCCTGCAAGTATACAAGCTGCACTTGAAACATCAGCATCCATGAATGTTATTGGGCAATCTAGCTCTGGAGCTTCAGCGACAAGCTCAATTGCAGGTACGGCAACAGCTCCGGTAACGGTTTCTAAATTTAGTAAATTAAAGAATTGGTTCATCCGTGGTGGTTCGAGTGGAGCCGCCGCTTCCGCTCCTACGACAGTGTCAGCCGTTGCGGCTAATACTGGAGTTATTGCCAAAGGGATGGGCGCTTTAAAAGGTATTGGAAAAGCTATTCCTGGTTTTGCCTACTTAGGTGCTGCAGTAAATTTAATTGGCACGAACAAAAAAAATGTAGGTGAAAAAGTTGGCGGTTCTGGCGGAATGCTCGCTGGGGCGGGTGTAGGAGCTGCGATAGGAACTGCAATTGCTCCAGGGATAGGTACCGTAATCGGTGGGGCTATCGGTTCTTTTGCTGGTTCGGAATTTGGTAAGAAATTTGGCAAATATATACAAAAAAATTGGAAATCAATTACTAAGTTTACTAGTAATTTATGGGATTCAGCAAAAGATAATGAGATGGTTGGTTGGTACTTTAAAGGCGTTGAAAAGGTAGCACAATCTACTGCAACTGGGATTGGAAAAATGTTCAAGGATCCTTTAGAGATTGAAATAGAAACGCAAGGTGTTAGCAAAAAAACAGCTAAATCTGTAACAGAATATCTAAAGCAAGATGAAGAGCTATCAGCCAAACGTGCTTTTGAGAATGTAAGTGGTACTGCTCAATCTGAAGAAGACTATAAAAAATCTGTTACTGTTCGTGATGAACAAAAGAAACAAATTTCTGGGAAAATAAATGATAAAAAAGATAAATCTCTATCAAATATAAGCCAATTATCTGATATGGGATATCTTGATGGTGAAACATCTAAAAGTGCAAATGAGTCTGCTAAAAAAACAGCTGAAACAAAAATAAGAGAAGTCGAGCAAACTAATAACGAGTTAAAGAGGTTAGAAGATTTAAGCTTTAATGAACAAATGGAAGTGACAAAAAAGTTTGAAGATCAGATAAATCAAATTAAGAAAAAAGCTAAAGAAGAGGGAAAAGAATTAACCAGTAGTCAACTTGACGAGATAACTTCACTTGAAAAGCAGGCTGCGGAAGAAAGAAAAGAAATTGGGAGAAAGTATGAAACGGATATAACTAATAATCAGCAGAAACAAAAAGAGCAGGCCATTGGAGCCTTATCTGAATCTGCAAAAGAACAAAAAATAATTTTAGGTAATTTACAAAATGAAGCGGGCACAATAAGTGCGAAACAAGCAGCGGATATTGTACAACAGTCTCTTAATGCAAAAGATGGTTCAATTAATGCAGCAAATGAAAAATTTGATAAAGCTAAGGCACTGTTAGACGAAGAGTTGTATGTTTCAGGCACAATAAATCAAGAGAAATATGACCAAGCAATTGAATTGGCAACAAAACAAAAAGAGGATTCTATTACACAAGCAACAGAAACTCATGAAGGGGTTGTAAATGAAGCTAAAAAACAAGCTGAAGGTCATATAGCACAAGTAGATTGGGAAACCGGAGAATCATTATCAAAATGGGATAGGTTTGTTGCTAATTTAGCACTTGTTGTAAATGGAATTACAGGTGGAATAAATGATGTATTGAAATTTTTAGGAATTCCTGAAATACCCACATGGACTCCGAAAGGTTATTTAAATAATACTACAATTTCAACCTATGGCCAACCAATATCAGGAAATATGGCTATGAATTATCAAGGACATCAGAATTTTAATGGCGGGAGTTCATTAGTAGGTGAAGAGGGGTTTGAATTAGCTTATGATAAATCAACTTCAACGGCCCGTATTTTAGGCGCTAACGGTCCAGAAATAGCCAATATTTCAGCTAATACAAAAATTTTAAATCATAATGATTCTAAAAAAGTTGTAAGTGGTGGTTTAGGAAAAGGATCTGTATTACCAGGTTTTGATAAAGGAAACTCTGGTATTGGTGAATTTTTAGGAAATGCAAAGGATAAAGTTGTTGATACGGCACAAAATATTGGTGGAGCTATTTCAGGAGCTGCAAAAACTGCCTATGATTGGTTAGCTGATCCAATTGGAAAAGTAACTGAATTAATTACTAAGAATAATAGTTTTAAAGAAGGTAAGACTATTGATGGTTTAGGTTATGGTGTAGTTTCCAAAATCGGTGAAGGTGCTAAAACTTGGATACAAGACAAATTAAGTAGCTTTAGTATTAGCCCGCCAGGTGAAGGTGCTGAACATTGGAGACCTCTTGTTACTAAATCACTAGTGGCAAATGGATTGCCTGCTAACGAAGCTTATATTAGCGCGTGGTTACGGCAGATTCAATCAGAAAGTGGTGGTAATGAAAAGGCGGTTCAAGGTGGTTATACAGATGTAAACACTTTAAGTGGTGATTTGGCTAAGGGCTTATTACAAACAATTTCTGCAACCTTTGGCGCTTATAAACATGCTGGTTATGACGATATTTTCAACGGTTACGATAATATGCTTGCTGCAATGAACTATGCTAAAAATCGCTATGGTGCTTCTACAATGCTAGGTGTCATTGGTCGTGGACACGGTTATAAAAATGGTGGACGCCCACCGATTAATAAATCTATCTTGGTTGGTGAGGATGGTCCAGAGGTTGTCGAAATGGATTCACCTGGCACTATTCATTCAAATAGTAGAACTAAAGAATTATTGAATAATCCAAAAGGTAACAACAAAGGCCAGACGATTAACTTTAGTCCAGTAATCAATATTTCATTAGGCAACAATTCAAGTGGAGTCAGTGAATCTCAGATCAAAAAAGCTGTAGATGAAGCTTTAGATAAAGCTTTTGAAACATTTAGACGTCAATTCGGAACAGGGGTGGCATATTAAAATGGCTAAGTTAGATGGAATCTATATTGTAAATGAAACGGATTCAGCAACATACTCAGTTAATGTGACTGAGTATCCAGTTGAAGAGGGTATGCCTATATCGGATGCGGTAATCAGAGTGCCAGAGACCTTTTCAATCTCTGGTTTTATTATTTCTAATAATGCTGAAGGAGATTTAAATAACCTAAAATCCAAAATGGGAAAAGGAACAATTTGTAAATACGTTGGACGAATGATTGCCAGCGATGTTCTTATCACAGATATTTCAGTTAGTTATGCAAAAGAAGTTAGGAATGGCTTAGGCATTACAGTTAGTCTTAAAAAAATTAGAGTTCCTAAAAGTCCATGGATAAAAAAAGTAACGCAACCTTCAAATTCGGGTAATAAACCTGTGATTTCAACAAGTAGTAAACTTTTTCATCTTGTAAGAGCAGGTGACACGTATTGGGGAGTTTCCCAAAAGTATGGAAAAAACCTTAATACTATTATGAATTATCCTGAAAATCCTTGGCCAGCTCGCGTAATTCCTATAGGAGTGAAAATTAGATATCAGTAAAAAGAGATTTAGAAAGGAGATCAACTAATGAAATATAACTCAATGATTAATTTCAGTGTGGAAGAGATTCCAGTTATTTTTGAAGTTAAGTTAGGCAATACTATTTATTTAATGGGAATAAACTATAACGATAAATATGACTACTTTAGTATTGATCTATACGAATTAGATAAAACCCCAATTATTTTAGCAGAAAAACTTATTTTAAATCAGCCCTTATTTGAAAATTTAGTTGATAAGCGTTTGCCAGCTCCAACTATCATCCCTTCAAATATTGCAGGCATTGAAACACGAGTTAGTAAATCAAATCTTGGTAAAACAGTGTTTCTTTATATCGATGATGGGGGTGAAGAGGATGGTTGATTTAGAAAAAAAACTATTAGATGTGCATTTTCAAGATGTTGGAGCAGGTAATTTTGTGATTTATAGACTAGACAATCTAGAGATTCATGTAGATATTCCATTTGATGATGATCCAACACCGAATGAATGTGCTGTCAGTATTTTCAACTTGAGCCAATCTTCCGTTAGTAAAATAAAAAAAGGCATTAATATGTCAGTTTTTGCAGGAACCCCAAAAGATTGGGGCGCTTTGTTAGAAGGAGCTGTGGCCAAAGTTGAAACAAAAGTAAATGGACCCACAAAAGAAACAATTATTACACTTGTAGATTACTTTAATTTCAATTCAAAACCTACTAATATAACCTTTTCAAATGATACTAGAGCTTCAACAATATTAAATCGTTTATGTAGTGAGCTAGGTACTGCACCAGCTGTATTGGAATTGCCCGAAGATAAAATTTACACTAGTGGGTATAAGGTGAGTGGAACTATTAGTGATGCTTTTAATGAAATTATTGCTGATTGTAAAGCTTCTATGTATATCCGAAGAGGTCGTATTTATATCCGTGATTTAAAAAAAGGTGATGATGAACGCTTTAAGTTAAGTAGTGCAACTGGCTTAATCGGGTCGCCTGAACGAGTAGAAACTGAAGATTACAAAGGATACAACATCCGATGCATATTACAACATAAAATAAGTACCGCAAGTATCATTGAATTAGATACTAAAAATGTAAAAGGAACCTTTAGAGCTAAGTCAGGTAGGCATAGATTCGATGGATCTTCTTTTACTACAGAAGTGTTGGTGATTGAGTGAGTAATGCTAGTATGTTTTTTGAAGAATACAAAAGAAATATTTTGCAAAGTATCAACACATGCAGTCTAGGTAGGATAGTTTCTATAAATGGAAATAAGGCAAATGTTCAACCGCTTTTTATGATGAAAACTGAATCTGGAAAATTGTTAAAACAAACAATAATTAATGGTGTACCAATTACGAAGCATTGTATTGATGATGCAACTGTTGGGGCTACAGTGGTCTATATTGCGGCTCAACGGTCAATAGCAAATATGAATGGTAGTAATTTTATCGATCCAGCAGCACATTCTCTAATGAGTGATAATGATGCAATTATTTTGGGGGTGTTGTGATGAAGAGTATTTTATTAACCAGTGATGGAGATATTAGTATTAGCAGTGGCTTGTTTTCCCTGATTAATCTGGAAGAGGAAGTGCGTCAATCTATTCAATCGCTATTAAAAATTCGATTGGGTGAATTTTATTTAGATGAGCATGTTGGGTTGGATAGATCAAATTTATTAGGTAAAGAGTTTAACGCTGATGAGGCTAGGGACAATTTAATAGAATGTATATCTCAAGATGACCGAGTAGAAGTTGTTAATGATTTAAGAATACAAGTTCAAGGTAGACTAATGTCTATTACGTTTGAAGCTAAACTAGTTTCTACTGAATATGAAATTGATTCAACAGTGACAGGGGAGGTACAATTAAATGTTTAACGAGAAAGGTTTAAAAATATTAACTTATTCTGAACTACTAGATGAAATGGAACTCAAGGCTAAAGACCTATTTGGTGAAGATATTAATACTAGAAGTTATACACCACTTGGTATTATTCTTAGAATTTATGCTTATTTTTTATCCATTATTTGGCAAATAATTGAAAAGGTATACTTTTCAGGATTTATTAAATCAAGTGAAGGGATTCAACTTGATCGTCATGGAGGCAATAGAAATATTCCAAGAAATGCTGAGAAAGAAAGCACTGTTTTTTTGAATATAACAGGAACATCGGGTTATGAACTTAAAATCGGTTCTTTTTTTGAAACAGCCAGTGGGATTCGTTTTTTTACTATTGAAACAGCAATTTTAGATAGCAAGGGTATTGCAAACGTCGAAGCGATTTCTTTCAGTAAAGGAGCAATTAACAATGTGCCAGCAAATTCAATTACAGTTATTAGTGAACCAATTGAGCAACTTTTATCTGTAAACAACTTAAAAGAAGCAACAGGCGGAATTGATGAAGAAAGTGACCTAGCATATCGTCAACGTCTAATAAAAGGAAACTTAGCACAGAATAATGCCACTGTAGATGCGATTATTTCAAAGGTAAGTAATGTTTCAGGTGTTGTGAGCGTTCAAGTGAATGTTAATAATACAATGACTGAAAAAAATGGAATTCCACCTAAAACAGTAAACATTTTAGCTGTTGGCGGTAATGACTCTGATATTGGAAAAATGATCTTTAATACTATTGGTGCAGGTGTTGGTACTGTTGGTGAAACGAAATATATTGCTACAGCATTAGATGGTAATAAACACGAGATTAATTTTAGTAAAGCTACTACCAAATTAGTTTATATGAAAATTGAAATCGAATCATCCAACCTATTTCCATTAGATGGAATTCAAAAAATGAAAGATTCGATTATTGAATTCATTGGTGGAAGTGATTCTAATGAAAAATATCATAATGGATTAGGACTATTAGAAACACTAGTTTATACAAAATTATTCCGTCAAATATACGAGATTCCAGGTGTATTAAATTCAACTGTGAGAATCGGATTGAATCAAAATAATCTAACAAGTTCTGATATTCTAGCACCATCTAAAGCTATTTTAATTACTTCTATAGAAGCAATTGAGGTGATTGTTCATGCTCAATAAGATGTTAAGCATGATTCCAGATGCTTTTGCAAAAACTAAAGAATCTAATTTTGGAAAATTGTTCGTCCTATTAAATCAACAAGTTACTGATGTGAGTTCCACGGCAGAACAGATTGAGAGTTGGCGCTCAATTAATAAAGCAGAAGGCGTAGTACTTGATAAAATTGGTAGTGATCTAGAACAATATCGGGGATTAGCAGATGATGAGATTTATCGTTTATTGATTAAGTCACGCATTATCCGAGCACAAAGTTCGGGTACTTTTGATGATATTATTCAAGCAATTTGCGCAACGGTTAACTGTAAAGCGACTGATATTAGCATTATTGCCGCTGTCGAAAGCGAAGATAGCAATTTAAATAGTGATCCACTAGCGGTCGTTATTGAACGAATACCGTTAGGGGCTCTTAATGCTATAGGTATGAATGTTGGTACTTTCACTAAAATTGTTGAACATTCAGTTGTCGCAGGTGTTCGTGTGGTTTCAATAAATTTAGAAGGGACGTTTGAATTTAGTGAAAACTACAATGATTATAGCGAAATACAAGGATTTGCTAATGATGAAGGAACAGTCGGTGGATTTTTCGGCGATACGTATCTAGATGATGGAGTAGACTTACCGATTTAAATTTGAAAGGAGATATAACAATATGGTTTTAAAAAATAATATTCCTGAATGGAAAAATGAAGGAATTGAGCCTTCAGAGAATCTTAAAGTAGAAGGACATAAGGCAGGAGTTAAACCTCCAGCATCTTTATTTAACTGGTTCTGGTATAGAGTATCCGAACTTATGAAAGAGGTTAAAGAGCGTGTTTATACGAAAGATGAAACGTATACTCAAGATGAAGTTAACAGTGAACTAGAAAAAAAGGCAGAAAAGAGTTTATTTGAGAACCATACAAGTAATAAAAATAACCCACATGGTGTTGATAAAATACAAGTAGGTTTAAACAATGTAGACAATATTAAACAGGCAACTAAAATGGAATTTGATTCGCATAGTAATAACAAATCCAACCCGCATGCCATATCGAAGGTACAGATTGGGTTAAGCAATGTAGACAATATCCAACAAGCTACTAAAATAGAATTCAAGGCTCATAACGCGGATACAACGAAGCATATTACTTCTATTGAACGAAGCAATTGGAATAGTAAGGCTACAGGAAACCATGCTCACAACTTTAGTGAAATTAATAATGTTCCAAGTGCTTCAACAGCTCTATCAGGAATTACAAAATTAACTGATTCAGTATCTAGTACAGATATCGTCACTGCTGCAACTCCAAAGTCTGTAAAAATTGCCTATGATACAGCAAAAGCATGTAAAGCAGCCTTGACCGCGCATATTGTTAATAAATCAAATCCCCATAATGTGACATCGGAACAAATAAATACTTTGCCTATTTATTCTAAAAAATCTACTGATGATCCCTCTCAATATCCTATGGGATTAAGTCAAGTCATGGTACAAGCTGCACAAGGATGGGATAGTTATGGTCAGGTTGTTACGTTTAAGTCTTACAGTTCTTCAGATGGTGGTGCTTATCAGCAGTATGTTCCTTATGATTCAAGTATGGGTGGGACAAAAATAAAATTTAGAATTGGTTCATATATCGGTGGAACAAATCCTGGTCGTGGTGGCTGGTCAGAATGGCAGAGTTATACGACAATAACTGATTTTGAAAATCATACGAGCAATAAAAATAACCCACATAGTGTAGACAAAATCCAAGTAGGACTTTCAAATGTCGATAATAGTAAACAGGCTACAAAGATAGAATTTGATAGTCACGTTACTAGTAAGACCAACCCACATTCGGTTACGAAGGTGCAGGTTGGACTAAGTAATGTTGATAATATTCAGCAGGCAACAAAAGCGGAATTTAATTCTCACAATACAGATACTACTAAACACATTACAGATACCGAGAGAATCAATTGGAATAGTAAAGCTACTGGAGATCATAGTCATAATTTTAGTGAAATAAAAAATGTGCCATCTGCTTCATCATCTATTTCAGGAATTACAAGGCTTGTTGATTCAGTTGTAAGTTCAGATATTTCATCCGCAGCTACTCCAAAATCAGTTAAAAGTGCGTACGATGCTGCAAAATACAGTGAAGCGCAGTTAAATACACATTCATTAGATAAAGACAATCCACATAGTGTTACCAAAGCGCAAGTCGGAATGAGTAACGTTGATAACGTTCAGCAAGCAACAAAAGTTGAGTTTACAGCGCATTCAACTAACAAATCCAATCCTCATGCTGTAACTAAAGCACAGGTTGGACTAAGTAATGTCGATAACAGTCAACAAGCAACTAAAGTAGAATTTACAGCACATATATCAAATGTTTCGAATCCTCATTCAGTCACGAAGGAGCAAGTAGGTCTTTCGAATGTTGATAATAGTCAACAAGCAACCAAAGTGGAGTTTAATTCACACGCTATGGATACTACTAAACACATTACTGCAGCAGAACGAAATAGTTGGAACGCTAAACAACCTGCGGTTACTGATACAGGCTGGGTTAATTTGGTTATGCAAAATGGATATACTGCATTAACTGCAAATCCATTAAAAATTAGAAAAATAGGGAATATTGTTCATCTTTGTGGAATGATAAATGCTCCAGGTTCTACAAATGGAAAAACAATTGCACTAATCCCTGCTATGTTCAGACCTTCTCAAGATGAAAATATAGATGCTATACTAGCTTATAATAATGCAGGAACTCAGTATGCCTCTTTTGTTACAGGACCTTCTATGGATTTAACTTGCATATATTCAACGATGAATAGTAATATAGTTGCGTTTAATGGAACATGGTTTGTTGGATAATAAATAGTAGAAAGTAGGTGGGGAATTGGTAGATGGTGAAGAACAATTATGGAGAGATATCCTTGTTAAATTAGCTCGCATCGAGGAACAAACTAAAGGACTTGATGAATTAACAAGGGATGTGAGCCGGGCTTTAGCAATATCAAAAGAAAATCAAAAAGCAATTGTAGAAATGAAAGCGAACAATAAATGGGCATGGGGATTTATCATCACCATTGGCATTTCATTTATTACTTATTTCATTACAAAATTATAATTGAAAGGAGGTGATTTGATGAAAGTAAATTGGAAAGTCCGTTTTAAATCAAAAGCATTTTGGGTTGCAATTGTGCCAGCCTTCTTATTGTTAATTCAATTATTGTTAAAGCCTCTGGGATTTAATTTAGACATTGATTTTCTAGGTGGTTATTTCTTAGATGTTGTTAATGCAGTATTTGTATTACTTACAATTTTAGGAGTTGTGAATGATCCAACTGTTTTTGGTTTTAAAGACAGCGAGCAGGCGTTAAATTATGAAGAACCTAAAAAAGACTAGCTCCCGAATTAATTTGGGAGCTATTTTTTATATCAAAAAAAGGAGAGTGTATAGATGAATGGATTTGAACTAGTTTTAACAATTATTAGTAACATGCATTTAGTGATTGCTACAATTACAATTTTAGTGATTCAAGCAATAAAAATGATGGAAAAGGTTGATACAAAATTATTGCCGATTTTATCGTTAGTGACTGGTGGACTTATCGGTGCGATTGTTAGTATTGCTGGAAACGCTGATTTCACGCAATCGATTGCCCTTGGGATCATTAGTGGAGCAATTGCCAGCGGTATATTTGATGCATTATCGGCATCGAATAATTTATTGGGAAATTGGATTAAAAAAAATAGCACAATTGGAAAGGATGATAAATAATGTTGCCAATTCAAAGACAAATTTCAAGATTTAATTTCAACACAGGGAATAACATTCAAAAAATTGTTATTCACGATGTAGGTACAGTGTCTACCCCAAAAAATAATGCTGATTATTTTGGTGGGGGTGATAGACAAGCTTCGGCACATTATTTTGTTGATGGTTTTTCAATCTATCAAGTAGTAGAAGATTCAAATTGTGCTTGGCATGTTGGGGATGGATCTGGTAAGTACGGAATTAGAAATAATAACTCAATCGGAATTGAGCAATGCTTGCAGGGTGATGGAACTATTTCAGAGAAAACAAAAGTCAACACATTAGAATTAACGAAATATTTGCAAAAAAAATATGGTATTTCTGATGCGAATGTAGTGCGACATTATGACGCATCTCGCAAGATTTGTCCACGTGCTTACTCCGGGAATAATTGGGCTTTGTGGTGGAACTTTAAAGAGCGCTTAACAGGAACAGTTTTAACATCACCAACTACACCTGTTGGTCAAATCAGAGTTGGTTCGCAAGTGACAGTTGCAAAACATGCATCTGCATATGCACCAAATTTGAATGGAAAACAAGTTGCTATCGCTAGTTTTGTACGCGGTAGTACCTATAAAGTTTTAGAAATTGCGAATGTTAATTTCAGTAATTCAAAACGAAAATTTTTACTAGACGGGATCATGTCATGGGTACTTGAACAAGATATTATCGGTGGGCAATCGTTACCAAATCCAAATCAAGAAAAACCGACACCAGCACCAAATGGTTTTTCTTATGAAAAACTTGAATCTGGATTTATGTATTCCACTGAAGATAACTGGGTTAAAAGAACGCCAACTAAGAATGCGCCAATTTTGGAATGGCACAAAAATGGTAATAGTCCAATTAGATATCATAAAATTGTCTGGAACGATGGATTGGTTTGGTTGCAATTAGATTATTGGGCAGGCGGTCAAGCGTATGTTGCTTATGCAGATGCAGGTCCTAACAATACTTTTGGTCGCAAGTACGGTTACTGTGAATAAAAATAGCCCACTTTAATTAGTGGGTATACATACTAATTAATAAGTTTTAATATTTAAACATATGTGAGATAGAAACCAGTTTAATTAATTGACGAGAACGTATGTTCTGTGATATAGTATAAGTACCTCTAAAAGGTTATATAAGTTAATTGGGATAAAAATATATCTTGTATTTTTATCTCTAATTTGATTTAATTAAATTAACTTATATAATAAATATTATGTGATTAGGGGGAATGAATATGAATTTAGAAGACGTGAAAAATATTGTTAATAATGTTGACCTTGAATTTGCTGGTTCTGTAGTGGTTAAGTTCGTTCAGAAAACGAGACATGGATATGAAGTATACACGCCAGGAATCGCAAGAGATATTAAAAGGGTATTAAAAGATATCTACTTGGAAACATTAGATAGTCGAAATGTTAATATGCCGCAACAAGATTATAATCCCAATGTAAGTGAAGATGGATATATAACCTTTGCGCCATTAGAAACTGCTCAAATGGATATAGCTATTGAACAGATTCATCTTGAAGATAATCAACACGGGGATATTGACGATATAAAAATTGAAAATATTAATTTTTATTGTATAGAATTTTGTCACAATAATGAGACAGTGTATTTCTTTAGAAAATTTTCTAAAATGAAAAAATTAAGAAAAGGTGTAGTCGGGATGATTGTAGATAATCAGTTTACTCGTATGCAGAATGAACATTTTTTAGGAATTGATTGTGAAGTAGATATTATTGTATATAATGAAGAGGCATTAATTATTAATAGGTATGCTCTTCAAACTATTTTCAATTTAAGTGATTACTTTATAGAGAGAGCGAATCAAGCTTTTGGAATCGTAGAAAATGCAGAGGTAATTAATAATTTCAGCGAGTTTAGAAACCATTGTTTAGGTGATATGAAGGCGACACAAAGAATGACGAAAATAATGAATACTCCTAACAGGATAGCCGAATTTATTGCGCATAAAGACAACTTGCCTGGTGTAATAGCAGATGCTAACTTAGATATTGAATTGGATGGCGATGGTAAGATAATATATGTTAACGATAGAGAAATTAGAAGTCAAATAATATTTTGCATGGCAGATGCATATTATCTTTCCTTATTATTAGGTAGAGTTGGAGAAGATGTAGCTCAGTAACAGTGTAGTATTAAATTTAAAAAGGGGGTAAATGAGGATGAGAACTTTTAGAAAAGCTATATTTTATTTGTCTTCATTTATTCCGTTATATCTACTTTTAATCATACAAAATATTAAGATCAGAAACACTAATGACGAGATATTACCATTGAATGAAATTATTAAAGAAAATATTTTTAAACAAACCTCAATTACAATTTTTTGGTTTGGGTTATTTATTCTTATTCTTTTATCTGTTACAGGGATTGTATTGTTTTTTATTGCCTATGGAAAGGCAGATGGGGTAATTGGTGAGCTAAGCGGAGTTGATTTTGTTAGAGAAGATACTATGGGTTATATAGTAACTTATATTGTACCTTTATTATCAATGGATATCTCTAGTCCAAGAAGCCTGTTAATAAATTTTATTCTATTTATAACAATTGGGACGTTTTATGTTAAAAATGACCAATTATTTATGAATCCTTTGTATAATCTACTTGGTTATAATGTTTTTTCAGCAAATAGATGCATTTATATAACGAAGCTAAATAGTAGCCAATTAAGAACAATATCTAAAAATAAAGATAAAGTTAATAAAAAGAACATTGTTGGTGATATTTACATTGTCGAAAAAATAGAAAATCATTAAAAAGCATCTCATTCCTAATCGGTTTGAGATGCTTTTTCTTTTTTACCAGTTGCTGCCTCCATACCCTCACGAGTCACTACTAGTTGTTTGCCAAATTTTCGTATAGAACCTGCTGGGAACTTATCAGGATATTTGCGATACATTTGTCTTACATAATCCTCCGCTTTACCCCAACGCTCAGCAGCTTCTTTTGAATCCATAATATCTTTTGAATTAAGATCAATCATTTAATTTCCTCCTTATTTAATAAACAAATTCACGATAGTTAACACGATAGTAATCACGTTCAAAACAATTAAGATTTTTATTAAACGTTCGTTTTTGTCTGACATGTATTCCACTTCCTTTCGTTTGAAAGTCATGATATAATAGAAGAAAGAATATTAAGTTAGGGGATTTTCACCCCTAACTCTTAGTTTTGAAACTTACTGATTAGATTGGCTAGCGCCGTGAGTAGGTTAGTTATTGCTGTAACTAACAATACTTTTTCTAAGACAGTGAGTTTCTTTTTCTTTCTCGGGTTCAATTTATCACCTCCTTGACTATATATTAATTATACCCTATACAGGTTATTTTGTCAATAACTTAATTCAATTAATTTTAAGAAAAAAACGACTTTCTTCTATTTAAATAGTCTATGCAAAAAGAAGTTAAAATTTTTATTTAATAGTTGCAATAGAATCATCTTTATCACATGATGAAAATAAACAATAAAGATGTTGAAGATTGCCAACATTTTGCCAACATTGAAATAAGTATCTATATTTTAAACTAGATTTAAATGGAATGGTTTAAGTTTTTTATTCTCTATAAACCTTAATATCCATAGGGTTAATTAGATAGTTTTAGGATTATTAAGGGTTAATTAAATCTGCAGATTGTATAAGAAGCCTTCATGGCTGTTCTGAAAATGGATGACGAACAACCTAAGAAGTAGCAAGGGTTTGTTTGAAAATAATTTAATAAAAAAGTAGAATTTCATTATTCTTTCGACCAAAACTATTTTTCTTAGTTTTTGGCCGGAAGTTTTTATTTTTAAGCATTGTCTCTAAGTAATTGTTCAAAGCTGTTAACGATTTCTTTTTGCGTATCGGAAAGACTATTTGATACTATTCGGAGTAACAGGATCACCATTATTTTAGTACATATGAAATCTGTTTTTATATACTATTATCCGTAAAAAATTTGTCTTTCCTTTTGCCTATTTTGGTGTCTCTTTAAGATGAGAAGAATGGTTTCGCCTAAACTGATAGTTTGATAAGAAGGTTGAGTTTTAGAAGTCCCAATTAAACTTTCTTTTTTCTTCATGAACATGTTTTATAAGCTTCTATCTGGCAGCAGAATTTATTGATTTTCAGATAAATCTATAAATTATAAGACTAATTATTAAATTTGCCTAACTGTTCCTCGTATAGTAAGGCATTCTTTCAACGTACGGAATGTACTAAAAAATTCACGTATTGTACCGACCCCAAAAAGTTAGACCTAAAAAATCTAACTTTTGGAGGTCTTTTTTGTATGGCAAAATATAGCACAGAATTTAAGATGAACGTTGTACAAAACTATTTAAATGGAGAAGGTGGAATGAAATAGTTAGCTAAAAAATATGGAATTAAAGGAATCTCTCAAGTACAAATTTGGATAAATACGTACAAAGAATTTGGTGAAGAAGGTCTACTTCGTAGTCGCCAAAATAAAACTTATTCTGTTCAATTCAAGCTAGATGCGATAGAGTTATATCTAACAACAGAGATGTCCTATCGAGAAGTTGCCAATCAGTTTGGAATGACCAATCTTTCTATGATTGCCAATTGGCGTAAAGCTTACCAAGAAAATGGAGTAGATGGGCTCTCACAACCGAAAGGACGTCCATCTAAAATGCCTAAAAAAAAGAATAAATTACCAGCTATCGATTCTTCAAAAAAAGAGTTAATCTATTTAGAAGAGCTTGAAAAAGAAAATCGACGATTAAAAATTGAGCTTGCCTATTTAAAAGAATTAAGGAGGTTGTGTTTGATGGAATAACAGAAAAACAAGCACGAATCATCCATAGCCTCCGAGGAAAATTCAGACTAATCGACATTCTTGAAACTCTCGGGTTTCCTAGGTCAACTTATATGTATTGGCAACAGCGTTTCAATCGTAAAAACCCAGATAAACAGATTGAAGAAGAGATGATAAAGATTCATCAAGAACATAAGAATTATGGGTATCGTCGGATGAATCAAGAACTTAGACATCGTGGAATTCTTGTAAATAAAAAGAAAGTCCAACGTTTAATGAAGAAAATTGGACTCTTAGTACGCTCATTTATACGAAAATTACGTAACTATAATTCCTACAAAGGAACTGTTGGAAGAGTGGCAAAAAAATGGATTTACCGTCATTTTTATACAAGTATTGTTCATCAAAAAATGACAACAGATACAACGGAATTTAAGTATTATGAAAAAGATCCCTCGGGTAGTTTACGCATTAAGAAACTTTATTTAAACCCGTTCATGGATATGTATCCTAGTGAGATTGTCTCTTACTCAATTTCAGAGAAACCTACAGCAAAAGCGATTATGGACGCATTGAAAGAAGCTATTGTGAAAACGAATGATTGCCTCTATCGTCGAACGTTCCATTCTGACCAAAGATGGGGATACCAAATGAAAGCCTATAGTCATGAATTAAAAAAGCATCAGATTTTTCAAAGCATGTCTCGTAAAGGAAACTGCTTGGACAATTCTCAAACAAGAACTTTACCATGGCGTTATCTATAAAAGTTATCAACAATTGAAAAAAGCAATTGAATGTTAGATAGAGTATTCTAATCATTCTCGAATAAAAGAAAAATTAGGCTGGCAAAGCCCAGTTCAATTTAGAAAGAAAATGAGTTTAACTGTGTAAAAAACAGAGTAGAAAATCTACTCTGTAAAAAAGTCTAACTTTTGGGGGTTACTACACAAAGAACTGATTTTGTTGGTGCTTTTTTGTTTTGTGTGAGTTCGCAAATCTTGGTATAGATGAGTAATGAATTTCAATAATTTTCTAACTATATTATTTTTGGAATCAAAAAAAATTAAAGAACTAAGGTAACCAATTTATATATTAATAGACATACAGTTATGTTAAAATTAATATTAAAATAATTTAATTACAGGTAAAGAAAGGAGAACAATGGAACAATTAAAAAGTGATTTAGGCGGTGCTAGCCAAAAAGCAACGGCTCTAAAAAATGCAACAGATATCCTGATTCAATCAGTCGTTATAACCACTGATACTCAAACAACAGTTGCTGGGAATACAAATGGACAAGCAGCTATTAAATCGGCGCAGGACAAAGCAAAACAAATAGCCAACGCGGTTGTAAAAGCTTCAAGTAATATCCAAAGTGTTGCTAAAGAATTTGAAGGATTGGATGCCAAGGTAGCTCAATCAGTATCCAAACTATTTGGGGGGATTTGAATGGATAGATGGGAGGAGCTACATAAAAAAGAACGTTTATTGATGGAGCGAGAAGATCAGTTAGTTCATGAAAAAAATCAAGTACAACGAATAAATGAAGCCTATGAGGAATATTTTAATGAAGGCCATCATTTTATGTCTGATTTGCAAGATAGCTTTTATGAAAATGACGATAGCTTACAGTTTGAAGCTATCCGAGATGAATATACTTATGAATCCAACAAGGTACTAGCTGATTTAGAAGAGAGTACAGAGGAATTAAATAAACATAAACGAAAGATTCAAATGGAATTAGATGAAGTGGTCTATGATAAAAGGCGAGTATCTTTGGAAGAAAAAGAGGTGAAAAATGAGCATTGATATGTATGTTTCAGCTTCAAAAAATCAAGCAAAAAGTGTGAGTGATATGACAAAGCAACAGATAACGGGTTACGAAGAATTACAAAAAGCCATTGCTGATTTCACTTTAAATAGTCCTTTTTTAACAGGTAAAGCTTATGATACGTCTAAAGCTTTTTTTTCAACAGTGTTGTATCCTTTGGCTCAAGGTGGTATTTTATTATCAGAGGCTGTGGATAGAGCTGTTACTAAGTTTCCAGAAGACTATCAATCTCAAGTAGATAGTGGCAATTTAAAGCAATCGGATTTAGAAGAAAAGATTAGACAAGCGGAGGGGTTGATCGGGCAAGCCGAAGGAATACGCACTATGTTAGAATCTTCATTGACGCCAGATATTATCAAAACATCTCAGTTAGCAGCTAATTTAAGATTATTAGAATCCTATAGTGGAGTTAAACGAATTTTAGAAGAAAAATTAGATAAGTTAATGACGTTTAATCACAATTCACCCAAAATATTTGAGGAAATTCAAGCTTTAGAAGATGCAATTGATCAAGGTTTAGCACAAACAACAACAGCTTTTAATCCAGCAACAGGAACTTTTACGATTCCAAGTAAGGGAGCGTTAAGTTGGAGTAAAACAATCAACGAAAAATGGGCAGATTATGAAGCACGCCATACAGCTGAAGACAAGGTAGAGGTTAAAAAAACACAATTGCCAGGTGCAGAAATTGTGTATATGGTTTATAGAAATGGCGAATTAGACAAAGAGGCAACCAGTGAATTAGCTAAAGAAATAGCAAAAGCTGATTTGAAATCAATGAACGCTTTTTTAGCAGGTGCAGGTTATCAGGTACTTGAAAATAATGGTGTGAAAGCTCTCTTAGATTTTGTTTTTGGGGAAAGGGAACTAGAGGATTCTGTTAAACAACATAAAGGATATAATGAAGGTGTATTTACTGGTAATTTGTTAAGTTTACTGCAATCGGGTGCCGAGTTTATTGGAGGCGGATTGTGGCTCTTAGGCGGTACAAGTGGTAGTTTAGCGTTAGCCCCAGCAACAGGAGGTTCAAGTGTTTCAGCAATACCAGCCATATCAGGTAGTACATTAGCTATCTGGGGACATGCGGCGGCTGTTGGTGGCATGAGTATTCAGAATATCATGAGTGGAGGGAATTATGACCATACATCCAACTCAGTGGGGAATATGGATGAATTTTTTGAAAGTGAATTTGGTTCTGAATTAAAAGGAAAAATCTCAAAAAATGGAAAACGAGTAGATGGACAACAAGTATTTAAGGTAGATAATAAAAAACTAAAAGAATTAGGTTTGAAAAAAGGCGACCAAATATACCTAGATGGTATGCACAAAGACCATTTAGAGGTATTTGACGATAAAGGTAATTTTTTAAAGGTCCTTAATTTAGATGGAACAATTAATAGAGAAAAAACCATAAAAGGTTTAGGAAGGGTGTTAAAATAATGTTGGATTCGAAGGATTTTGATACATTATTTGACTTTTATAAAAAAATAAATCAAAAAAATAAAAGTGAAAACAGAGTTGATTTTCCTATAGTTGAGTTAAAAGAAGATGTCATTGATGAGATAATAGAAGATTTACAGGCATTAAAAAAAATTATTAAAGAATTAGAAACAATAGATATGACTAAAAAATTAGATGAAATAAATTATCAATATGTATTTAGAGATAACCTTGCTAAATTAATAGGTGTATACGGACATTTAAGTTCTGAATTTCAAGACTTATATAAACTTAATGCGCAATTTATACAAAGCTTGCCAGAAGGTCCCCAAGATGATTCTGAATTGATAAAATAGCCCATCCAATTCAATTTTCAATAAAGGATATAGAGAAAAATAAAGAATATCAAAAGTCTAATGGAGAGATTAGATATAAATTGACAGAAATAGTAGAGTGACTATTTAGATTACTAGTGAATTATTCTGATGTGCAATTTGTTTATTTTGGTTACGGATAGTGGTAACGAATATCTAAAATTTAGTGAAACACAGTGAAGCTATTTTATTGAATGTTGATTGGAAACTTTAATGTCACACTATTTTCCAACTCACTAAAAGTCAGGCGTAGCCAACCAGGTCTTAAGAAAGCCCGTAAAGCTTCACAATTCTCTAAGCGTTAAAATCGTTGTTATATCAACGTTATGGACACTTTCTCATTTCGAGAGAGTGTCTTTTTTTGTGATTTTGGGTACGAGAATGGGTACGCGTTTTGAAATGGAGCGTACCTTACCTTGTACAAGGCTTCTTAAAACTAGTAGTTAATTTGCTTTTTTTGCTTCTTGTAATCGTTGTTCAAATTTTTCATAAGTGGACAAATCAACAATATTTGGTGTATTTACATAAATTTCTGTTGTCTTGGTATCAGAATGGGTCAAGGCTCTGGAAATTTGTTCCATTGTGGCACCACCTTCATATGCTAAGGTGCTGAATGTATGTCGTAGCTTATGAGGTGTTGCGTGAACCAAATAGTTATGTCGACGTTCAACTGAGTTAATACGATAGTTGAGATAGTCCATATGCACAGGAACGTTGATATCTCCTTTTCGGTTAGTACAGGTAAAGAGAAACTGTTCAGAATTCTGCTTTATTCCAATTTTTAACAGGTCTTGAGCTTGTTCATTTTTCCATTTAGTTAGTAGCTCAATTAGTGAAGCAGGTAGATGGAACTTAGTGTTTTTTCTACCTTTAGTAGGAGTTAAATTCCCCATCTTATCTTTACTCTGAACTAAAAGAATGGTCTCTTTTTCTAAATCAATATGTTTCCACTGCAAAGCATAACTTTCACTTTTTCGGTCACCTAAATTTAGCGTTAAAGTAAATAGAACAAAATCTTGGAATGTAAGAAGCTTGTCATTAAAATCTTGTTGGATAGCTTGAATCCAATCGAGAAGCTGTTCTGCTGTTAAAGATTCTCCTTTTAAAATTCTTTCCATTTTTCTACGCTGTTTTAATGGGTCTCCTACATAACGAATAATTTTAGCGATACGGTTATATTCAATGTAATCAAGAAGTTCTGCAATATCAAATAGCTGGTTTACATAACTTTTAACTGTTTTGATATTTGCATACTTTTGAGCTTTAGCATTTAATTTACGTAGAACTAAATCTTTGTTTGTATTTAACTCTAGGAGAGAGTAACTGCCGAACATTGGGAGAATATGCAAGCGGAATAGGTCTTTTGTATTGAGAATCGTTTGTTCTGCTGGAATGGTTCGATTTCTACCACTAGAACCGTTACAATACATATCTAACCAAACTAGCTCGTAAAAGTCCTTAAAAGACATATTTGCTTTTAATTCAAAAGCTCGTTCATGTTTTTCAATCTGAACCTTTTCAATCTTTTTAAGAATGTCTTTTTCAGCTTGCAGAGCTTCTTTTTTAGAGTCATATGTTTTTCTGAATCTCTGTGAAGTAACACCAAGGATTTCTCTTACTTCTTTAGGATAAAACACCTCAACTTTGTAATTTCCACTATTCATTTTTGTGATTGCCATTAATTTTTTCCTACTTTCTTACGTGAATCAGAACGTAGAAAGACTACAGTTTGATTATAGAACAAAATTTTCATTTGTAAATCTTTTTTATTAACTTGATTGAACATGTTTTTTTAACCACTTGTCAATTTCTTGCTTGTCATAAAGTATGACCCCATTAATGTTAATACGGGGAAGTCCTTCTGTAATTAGTTTATCAATCGTATTGTTGGAAAGGTTCAGATATTGGCACAATTGATTCTTTTTAAGATAGCGTTTATTTAGTCCTAAATCGATTTGAAATTGCGTGACTTCATTCTCTAATAACTGATGAATACTTTCCTGTAACCTTTGTTTTTGAGTGTCAGACAGTAAAATAGTGAGTTCGTTCATGTATGTGTTCCTCCATGTTTTTTGATTTTTGTATAGCGAACGTTTCGTTCTTCAAAGCCTATTTCTTTGTGTGGAATACCTTGTTCATCCCAAGTTTGAAAGAAGATAGGACTTTTTCGTACATAGTTGTTTGTAAATAGTATTTCTTGCTTGTCTATCTCATAAGGTTGATTTGTTAGTCTTTTGATTTCAATAGGTTGCGTTAGATTTTGAGATTTGAAGAACGCTTTTTTCTTATGTTCCTTTAGCTCTAAATCTTTATCGAAATACTTGCTTACATATCGCCCTCTATTTTCAGCGCTGTCCACATCAATTCGGTTAATCCCTATGATTCCATGTCCCCAGATATTTACAAGTTGAGAGTGAGGAAGGTAAGGGAATCCGAATAAAATAATATGATAATGGATAGCACCACGTTTTTGATTTTCCCACGTAGCTAGATATTTAATTTGGGATTTCTTAGTTTTGTATAGTTGGTAGTTTAACCGTTTCATAAATTTTTTGAACTCACTATTTGTATAGGCTATGTCTGTTATGTTTTCTTTAAAGGTTAGGGTTAAGAATTTCGTTTGGTTATCAAAGTTAGTATCAATTAGTCTGGCAACGGCAAAGCGTTGGTTTTTATAGTGTTTTTGCTTTCTCTTTAGGCTATCATATTGTCCTTGTGCAGTTAATTCATCAAATGTGTATTTGGTATTTTTCAGCCAATCAGGCGTTTCTTTCTTTTCAACGTTGTCTTTTTTTCTTTTTGATAGTATAGGTTGTTCATATTCCCAAATTTCAATATACGTAGGTGTTTCAATGATTTTTGATTGTATCCATGTAGCAATCTTAATCACTCCTACTAAAGAAATTGAGTTTTGTTATTGATGATGCAGTTGTCAAAGAACGAGTTTAAACAATCTTTTATTTTTCGCCAGATAGTGTTCTATAAATCAAGTTAAGTAGGAAGAAACGCTTCGCTTTTTCTTCCAGACAACCCATCCATCGTGTGGCTATTTTCGGACAGAATGCGGTCTGGACTTATGTCCTACCGCTTCCGCCGAAACCACCCGCTGGAAGTATTGTCTTGCTCATATATTTCATCTTTTTTTTGATGTATATCCTTATATTGATGAGTTAATTCTTGGCAATGAATAGCCAACTTGTCTATATCATTTTTGATTTCCTTTAAGTTAGTTTCTACCTTTTCCCAAATAACAGCCATCAATTCATGATGATTCATATTGTTGTATTTATCATCCGTATCAAAGAGTTGACGTAGTGTTTTGTCACGTCCAAGAGTAGGCATTAAATGGACACCTTTTTGAAGTAGTTGAATTTCAGATGTCGAAAAAGTTCTTATTTTTCGGCGATTGCTAGATTCGATACCTTTATTAAAGTTTGTAAAAGTGGCGTAATCATAGCGGAATGTATAATGACATTCTTTTTGAATGAAATTTGCCCAGCTATTTAAGGTGGATAAAGAGTGAAGCCCTTGTATTTTTTCAAGGGCTTCGTAAGCAGTAAAGTAATTAGTAGTGCTCATTTTTTATTAACCAGTGTGGCAGATTTAGCAGAAGCGGTTAGACCATAGCTGATAAAATGTCCATTTGCACGTCCCCATGGAGTAATGGTTAATTGTTCAAATGTAATGATTGCCATTCCTTCTTTTCCTAAATCTTCATTCGAGATAACAGGAAATTCTGAGGCTACTTTTACGCTTACTTTCTCAAAACGTAATTTTGGAAGAATGCATTCATAGTTCCAGCCTAAGACTTCTCCATCTTTTTGCCACTTGGTTACTTGTACAACTTGGTAGTCACTTTCAAGTTTTGTTATTGGTAAAACTAAGTCATTGATTTTAATTGCCAAATTAGATTCCTTCTTTCTTTTTGTGTAAACGATTTTGTATACGATGAGTTTAAAAAAATGTAGGGTACCTCTACAAATTGAATTATATACGATTGCATACACGAAGTCAACAAGTAAATTGAAAAAAATATACGATTTTTTATACGGTTGTGATATACTCATATGGAAGACGTATTTAGGAGGGATTAAACATGTTTGAATTGCTGAAACCAAATAAGGAAAAAGTTGGAAATCGCTTAAGAATGGTAAAAGATGAATTAGGTTTGTCTTTTACAGAGTATGGAAATAGATTAGGCTTGATTAAACCAACCATTAATTCATATGTACGAGGATATTCTCTAGCGCCATTGGAAGTAGTTAAGAAGGTTTCTAAACTTAGCAATAAACCAGTAGGATGGTTTTATTTTGGTGAACTTGAAGAGTATATCCAAGATTATTTAGTATTAAAAGGACATCAAGTATTACTTAATGACCATCCAGATGTACCAGCGGAAATCAAAAAGGAATTTTTAACGGGTAGCTTCAAAAATCCTGGTTGGGAAAATGAAGTAGGTTATCCAGTTGAGGAATTTATGGATGATTGTTTTGCGGAGATTCACCAGAAGCTATTAAGAGAACATATTCAAGAATTATCCTTAATGTATCTTAAAAAGAATGCTGAACTAGATGAAGTAAAGAGATTGGATGCCAGTATTTTTATTACATCAGAAATGATGGGTTATTATGAAGCAACAAGAGATTTTGACTATGGCGATACAGATAAAATGATGGCTTCTATACAGAATTTCTATGAGAGTAATCTAAAGGGGGAGGATCTCTCTTTTGATGATGGTTATCTCGTTGGAAAATTAATCAATATCCTTGCAGATAGTAATAAGACAGAACAACTGATTTCAAGTTTGTCTGGCGAATTAACAGGGAAAAAATTCTCGAATGCTTTTGGAGGAGACGAGTTAATAAGTACTTTTCAATCTTTACGACCAGAGTTGTTAAAGATATATGCAGAGAAAACCTACGAAGATTATTATGACTGGTTTGAAAAATAAATGAAGATAGATAATGAACAATTGAATAAGCCAACAGCAACTATATTTACTAGTGTTGCTGTTGGCTTATTTTTTTAATGTAGTGATTGTTACGTTAAGGAATCTTCTGATTCTAAGTGACTATAATTTACTCCTTCAGAAAATCCTTTTCTATATATATTTATGTGTACATATTCAGCAAGTTGAAATTTAATTTTTTTAAGAATCTTTTTATTAGTTTCAGTTGGATGTTCTAGTACTTTAGTTTCAGCAAAGTTAATTTTTGTCTCATAAGCAGATATTCTTCATCTTCTTGTATAAAGTGAGATAAATAGTCAAGATAACTTTCTTTAAAAATTTGTTGTAATTCTTTTTCTAATGTCATTGTCGTTCCTCCTATATATTTATTTGAACAATCCATGTCTATGCGAACAACACTCTGGGAATATTATACTATATCATGTTCATATAGACAACAAAAATAGGGTCAATGGAGGAAACTTAATGTTGGAAGATACTCATGATAGAAAAGTGGAAATACTGATTAATAATTTATTGGCAGAACGTAAGATGTCTTTGAGAGAACTTGCACGTTTGTCAGGAATTGAGCCATCTAATTTAAGTAATCTTGCAAATGGTAAAAGAGAACGAATTTATTTGGAGCATATTGAAAGAATTGCGGATGCGCTGGAGATTGATGATATATCAAAGATTCTAAGACTTAAGTAGTTAGTATCGATAATTCGTACTATTTTTATTGATTAAATTATAATTAAATAGGTTTGATTAGGAGGAATATATGGTAGATTTAAAATTTGAAAAACTAACACCCGATAAAGATGTAGATATTTCTTCATACGAAGAAGCTTTAAATTTTTCTTTTTCTAATGAAGATGTAACAAATGTTGCTTTGACGGGTTCATATGGTGTAGGTAAAAGTTCAATAATTGAAACGTATGAAAATAAGCATCCTGAAAATAATTATTTGCATATTCTCTTTCACATTTTATTGACGTCATTTTTTGCTTAAAAAGCGTAATTCTTTACGATTTATTTGACATGTCAAAAGATTAAAGCACATTAAATAGCTATTTTTATAAATAGGCTCGGAATATCACACCATTTAAAAAGGTAGTTGACAATACTATATTGCAAGCGTTGTGTATTGTCAGCGCAAAGTATAGCCTATGTTTACTTTTCTCAATTTTCCTATTTCGTTTCTCTACTGTTCTTCCATATTGACAATCTCCATATATTAATTTTATATGCTGAGAAATAAAATATTTATCAATTTTTTACAATATGTAGATATTTTTTGATATACTGGTTTTATAATGAATTAAAAAGATCTATATTAGAGATGATTGAAGGAGGAATCTATGGTGAAAATTGCTTCGAATATTGACGTAGCTAATAAAGCAGTTGCAGGAGTAAAGTCAGTAATACTTAATAAAGGGCAACAAGTAACTTTGAGAAAAAGCACGGTTTGAGTATGAAAACAGGGACAGAAGTTAATAACCAACTGTTATCAGATTATCTCAACTGGTGGAATGTGTCTCAACTCAAAGTGAGAAATTTCCTAAGATTGCAGAGCTTATGCCCTTCAAGATAGCCAGATTAAATTTTAAGGGGTGAAAACATTGGAAAACAAAAAGAACGAGCAAGATAGAGCTAGTTACAATCAATTGATAATACAAAAAGAAGATCAAATGGATGAACTTACAATTGAAAAAAGAAAAATAGGCGAAGCTATTCAAACTCTAGAGGAAGATCTTCACAGAGGCTTTCAAAATGTGGCTATGTTAAATGATGAAGCAGCACGATTTGGAAATGTTGAAAATAATCGGCTACAGCGCCATGATGAGGAACAATCGAGAATATTTCGGCAGCTATTACAAGAGTCAAACGAGCAGATTGAAATAGGCTATCATGTGGGAAGAAGAAAATAGGTGAAGAGCGAGAGGCACTTTATAAGAAACGGGTGAGGTTCCTTGGGATTAGTTTATTCAAGTAGTGAGTCCGCCGAATTAATTCAAGTATTAACAAGTAATTTGGCAAGTGGAAAAGAAGCGACCAATCAATTAAAGGCAGGAAGCCAACAAGTGGTCGCTGCAGTAGATAGCCATACATTAGCCGGAGCTGCCTATACTGCTGGAAAAGGACTGTTTAGTGATTTGATTATTCCAACGATTACACGGGCAACTACGCTTGTGAATCAATAGAACAAGAACTCCAACAATATAATTCAGCTGATCAAAGCATTTCGAGCGAAGGTTATTGGATGAAGATATTTTAACGCAACAAATTGCTACAAAAAAAGCTATGAAGGCGTCAGTTAATTTTGCTTCAAATGTGGCAAAAACAGCAGTCAGAAGTAATCCTGTGGCAGCCATACTAGATGCGTTGCTTGACTTTCAACGTAATTTAACTCATATGTCTGAAAATATTCAAGATGATATTGACCAATTGAACAAGAAATTAGAAAAGTTGTATAACTTTTCTTCGCAAACAAATGGATTGTTTAGTAACAGTCTAAATGATATGAAGATAGTGATGCAAG